>JAGCSE010000028.1 GCA_017964325.1 Victivallales bacterium
ATGACAATCCATGCATCTTTTTCAACACTCTTTGGTATAGTCAGATACCAGAAGTTCGTGAATGTGTCTGTACAGCAATCTCGCATCTAGCGAAAGCCGTCTCAGGCTTTTCACCTTCGAAGGATGGTGGAGTATCCGACCGTTTCAAGTTACGGGCCCGACACTATCGCTTAACGGCAAGGGAAAGTGATTTGCTTCTTGTTGGACTTTGTGTAGAACATAATATTCTAGAATACGAACTGGGGGACTATAATCGTAGAAACTTCTACATTCGTCTTGAAGAGGCTGCCTCCTATATTGGCTGTCGTATCGATGATATCCTTCCGCTTGTCCGCAATGATGCAAAACTTGTCGCTTGCGGCATTCTCTGTGACGACCTTACACCTACTCGTGAAACTCTGGAATATATCGAAGGCCATGTATCCATTCCGGCCATAAAGGCCGGTCATATTGCAATAGATGTTACAGCCGAAGAAATTGTCAACATCATGAAGGGGGATTCCTGGGAATAATAACCATTGAACAGAGGAATATATGACAAAATACCTAAGACTTTTGAGGTTTTATCCACATGATTAAAAACTTTATCATCTACAGCAAGAGGAAAATCGGATTTTGCTGACAAGTCAACCAAATGAGAAAGGAAATATGGAAAACAAAATATGGTATGAAAGAAAACAGCCGTTGAAGTTGCGGGTATGGGATGGCTGTACCTTCACGAATGAATGCAGCTTCATCATGGGGAAGGAAGGGATTGAAGTCATTGGAGCAGATGGGAATCCCAAAAAGGATGTCAAAATACAGGTATGGACTGGCTGCTTGGACAGGGAAGGGCATGAGATCTTCGAAGGGGATTATCTGATGTTGACGGATGAAGGCCACTGGATTGGAGCGGTCGTGTTCAATGGTGGATCTTTTTGTTGTCTGGATGAAAACGGTTACTTCAGCAGCGAGTTTGAATGGGGAAATGAACTCGTCGTAGGGAATGTGTTCACTGGAATTGACAAAGCTCTAATTGCATTGAAACGCGAAAGATGTAAACAGAAGAATGTATAACTTGATGAATAAATAGCCAATACGAGAAAATAAAAATTGAGATTTAAAAAGGAATCAACAACATGAACAAGAAGAAAAACAACAAAACAAACAAAAGCTCATCAATTCCATTTGAATTCTACTGCATTGCCATCGGCATTCTTGGTGAACATGATGAATTTTCAGAAAGAATCCGCATCAAACCCATGCTTCCCGATATGTCAACTTTCAGACGAATTGAATGGGATTTGCATGACGCAAATTTGATTGATGAAGACGGGCTTCCATGCTTTGAGGATATCAATCAGGCCTTGAAAGACTTGCGTAAATATCTTACAAATGCTTCTGAAGACAGATTTGCTGATTTAGATAAGTGCGAATTTGAAGAAGATGAAGAAATGGATTTTGACAAAGATAATTTTGACAAAAATGATTTTTGATAAAAGGAAATATCCATGATATATAGTGATTATTTTGAGAAGGCTTCTGAAGGGTTCTAATGATATGATATGAAAACACTAAGTTGGAAACCGATTTTATCAAATTTATCAGAAGCCTATGGAGAACTAAAAAATCTCTATTGTCACCTGCATTTTATGGCATTTGGTGAAATGCCAGACAACTGGCAAGATGATGGCTCCTATAAGGCATGGCTTGAGAAAAGAGAAAATGGACATCCTTTCACTGAAATGACTTTGTATGTCAGCCTTGACCATGTGTATCATCATCTTAACTGGGCTTGGAATATCCGACAGACTCTGGAGGAGCGTATTTGGCACTTCACCCCAGAAGAGGCCAAAAAGTGGGGCAAGTTTCCCAAGACTAGGGATTTCTCTGATCTTTGGTCACCAACAATTTCCACAAAGATAATCAATGACAAGCCAAGATCCAGAAAAATAAGTCTTACGCCTGTGCGTGTCAGAATACAGGTGGCTCAATGGAAGCTTGGCATTCTCTCTCGTCGCGTTGAAAAGGAAGTCGAAATTAATTCGTCCATAGGAAACAACTATTCAAAAAGATTGAATGTGGACGTTGATTCACAACTTGACAGGTATTTCTCTCAATATACGTGGGGTTCTTATTCAAAAAGATTGAATGTGGACGTTGATTCACAACCATTCAGTGAAAAGGAATTTGCGAAAAGGATGCATCGGATTTATGCAGAAATGAACATGGCCTGGAACAGTCGCAAAGACAAGACATTCGTTATAAAACCGTATGCCATTCATCGACGAAGATATTTTCCCAAAATATTTCAAAGATGACTAAATGTTTACTTTTAGAGATGGTAGAAAAAGAATATCAGCTAAAGTCATTATTTCATTATCTTCAAATAATTGAATTTTGTCTTTAAATAATATTGTGCAGATGAAGCCTTCAATTTTTTTGCCCACCAGTGGCACATTCTTGACCAGTTAAAATGTCATCTAACGGCTTTTCATGCGGATTTTGTTTTGGCATAAAGATTGCTATGGATAGGAGGAAACCTCTCCTGTTTTCATAATACAAATAAAGGAAGAACAATGAACGAGAACATTGAGACAATGATGGAACAAGACGACTGGGATGCCATACAAGACTATCTATATACGCATCATCAGGAAATGAATCTACGAAGTGGTAACATCCTTCAACGAGCTGCCGAACGCGCTCCTGACATCCGACGCTTCATCCAATATTTTCCTATTGAAATGACCGACGAGAATGGTCGAACCGCAACTTGGTGGGCAGCCTTCCGCGGGCAGCTCGGCAATTTGCGCGCCTTGCTTGAAGCGGGAGCCAATCCAAATCTTGCAGATCACAAGGGGCTTTCCCCACTGTTTGTTGCAGCCAATGGAATGACTGTCGCGTTACTTCACGAGTTTGGTGCACAATTGCAGGCATTTGACAACAATGGGACGCCTCTGCTGGAATATGTGGAAAAGAGCGGACGGCTTGATGCGGTAAATCGCATACGTGAACTTTCCCCAGGCGTTTCCGAATATGCGTTCACGATTTCACAGAACAATGATGACTATGGGACACGATTCGAAATGCTGAACATATCACCAAGAATATTGGTGGATAGTCTTGATGCTGACAATGGTTCGTTGCGAGGCATCATTGTTGATGGAGAACGATATACCCTGTCCCATCGATTTCTCAAAGGTCTGGCCACCCGCATGAAAGTCCCATACACTGTATTCAACCTGTTCACGCCGTTGGAAGTGATTCACCGTACAGCGGAAAGACAGCCCGATCTTCCCCTTCGGATGACTCTTGACCACTTGAATAGGACTGCACTTGGGCTTGTTGAGGCCAAAGGAAATGCGCTTCCCATCGGCCAAGTGGCAAATATTCTAAAGCATGATTCCCGCATCCAGAAAATTGACTATGAAAACGGTATCTTGAAGGCAACTCTCGATTTAAACGAAACATGGGTTATTCCTCACGACAGTGAATACAAAGTACAGGTGTCCTGCCAGATTCCTGTTGACGGAATGGGCCAGCCGGAAATCATTCTTGCGACTTACCGTCAGATTTGCAGCAATGGGGCCGTCGCAGAGGAATCCAGCTTCCGTACTAAGATGGAAATCAAAGACAACAGCGGACTGCATTTTTCCAAGTTGCTCAGATCGTTTAACAACCGCAATGGAATAGAGATGCTGCACCAACGGTTGTTGGATGCCAATACGACAAAGGCTTCGGTAGGTGAATTGATGGAGGTGGATGGACTGATTCGGAAGATGGTTACAGACAGACACAGTCAAATGCTTTTGTGCGAAGAACTTCTGACACTTGGTGACAATCCCTGTGTACATTATGGTGTCACCGATCTTTCAAATATCGGTGAAAAGCGGCGTAGCTTGTTGCCCGTCGGTTGCTCGGTGGCCGATTTGTTGAACTTTACCTCCGAGCTTGGTACGCATTACTGTAAACTGCTGAAAGAGGTGGAGCCTCTACACGCCTTCTACGGTCGAAAGTTGGCCAGAAGTTTTGATTTGGAGGACATGTACAAGAACACTCGCCCCGCAAGGGACTTCCATTTGAATCGTATTTATTTTGGAGAGGCTGCAAATCAATGAAGTACGAATACCGCCAGTATCAGGAGGATGCCGTTGCCACCTGCCTAAAATGCTATGAGCAAGGGAGGAATTCCGTCATGCTCGAATCACCAGTCGGTTCAGGCAAGACACTGATGGCGTTGAAGATCCTTCATTGCATGCAGGAGCGAATGGGGCGTCGTCTTCGCATCAATTGGATTGCTCCGCGTCGTCATCTGCTCCAGCAGGTGATGGAGGCGAATCTAGGGTTGTTCCAAGATGACATTCGTCCAGTTTCTCTATTTGAAAAGGTGCCGCCGCCTGCAGAGTTTGTCGTGCTTGATGAAGCGCACCATGAGGCAACTCAGTCATGCGTGCTTCTCTATGAAAAGATGCATAACACATGGACTCTCGGCCTTTCAGCGACTCCTCTGCGGACAGATCGCATGAAACTTTCGTTTCAGGAAACTGTCACGACTTGTGGTATCGGACGTCTCATCCGCGAGGGCTTTCTCAGTCCATTCCATTCTTATCTGCTGCCCCACTATGATGTGAAAATCGTGGCGGAATGCTATCTGCAATCCCCTGAAAAATGGGGCAAGAGTCTCGTGTTCTTCCACACAATCTGCGAATGCATGGAGTTTCAGGCAATTCTCGAGGCAAATGGAATCCCCTGTGAAGTAGTCACTTCCGACAGTGACAAAGATGCTCAACTGGAGAGATTTTGTTATAATCGTACTCGAGTCATCGCCAATGTCTCGATGCTGACGGAGGGCTTTGATCAGCCAGATGTTCAAAGCATCTTCGCACGGGATGCATCGCGTCTTCCGACCATCCAGATGTGCGGGCGTGGATTGCGCCGTTGTGAGGACAAGGAAAAATGTAACATCATCCAAAGCTGCAATACCTCCTATCTGTTTGAAAAGGTCGCCCCTGCGCAGAACGCCTTCCGACTGATGAACGGACAATGGCTTGCCTTGAAAGACGGCACGGAGGAAATCAATGCAACGATTGCGCAAAGTCTGAAACTTCTAGAACAACGAGATGCCATTATAAAGAATAAACGAAATGTATCGTCTCATTTGCAAAATGATTATGACAATAGGGAATTTAGACATAAAAATAGTATAGAAGAGGTCAAATCATTACCTGTATCTCAATCATTGTATTATCAGGCATTCGGTGAAATCTATAAAGAACTCTATGGTCTCTATGATTTTTGCAACAGTGTCTGTTGGAACAACCATTTGCCTAAATGTGTAATTTTCATGAATCGAAAAGTTGTACCTTTTCATGTAATGGCATTTGCCACGGCTTCAAAAGCAGAGAAAAATGGTATCATATATCCTGGCATTTGCTTAATCTTGCGACAATGTAGTCGCATCACACCTGAACATCTATTGCGTGTGATGCTTCATGAAATGACACATATCTGGCAATTTACCAATGGCTTACGTGGCGGACATGGCAGGGATTTCTACAGTACCATGGTCTGCATCGGTATACGGGAAAAAGAAGACCTCTGTCGAAATGGATCTCTTGCAGACTATATCCTCAAGGACGCACAACAAAACCATCCCGACATATGTCTTCATCTCCGTGAAATGCTGGAATCTGACATCCCCTATCCCCCAGAAGGGGATGTCAGATTCTTCTTTGAAGAAGTGGTTGGAGAATGAGAAACAGATAAAAACATAAAAATATGTATTATCAAACAAATCTTTTCGCACCTGTATTCTACAGTGAGAAAAATCTTGATGCGCAAGAATCATGCATGTGCTTTGGATTTGAGTGAGACGGATGGTTCGAGCCGTTGCTTGACTTCAGCAAGGAGGTTATTCGGATAAATGAAATTGCACTGAAACGCGACATCTGATTTGTCACGTCACAGATC
>JAGCSE010000301.1 GCA_017964325.1 Victivallales bacterium
CGTTGGAGCAACTGCACAGCAGATTGTACGCAAACGGACAGTATTTGCGCAACCGCAGCGAAAAGATCGAGAACATCTCAAACGGGAATGGCGCTAACGCCACAGGTCCGAACGCCAACACCGTCTGGACGAAAACTAACTCCGGTTGCGGCGGCAAATGCCAATGTTCGAGCACTCGCTTGGCAACTTGATAATCGACTTCTGAAATGGCGGTTCCGCCTGAAGACTCATATTTCCGCACACGTTCCTGCACCGTCGCCTCGTCGTAAGGCAACGCCTGCGGCAGCCGAATCTCCTGCGATCGCACTCGCAACGGCAAATCGGCTTGAAAATCGCGAATGTCGGAAAGAGCACGCAACGCATCAGTTGCAGCGCGCAATCCAACCTCCAACACCGAACGTTCGCCATCTCCGCCACCTGCGGAATATCCGAATATGCCCTCCGCCTTGACCGGCCGGTTGGTGTTTGGGCCGACATCGCCTTCCGAGCCGTTCACGAACATCACCGTCGTGTGGTAACTGTCGCTAACCCGTTCGCGCATCATGCCGCACCAGTCGCTGGAAATCAGGCGATTCGATCCTTGGCACGTATTGTGACAGCCGTAGTGAATGAAGATGCCGATATCTTCGCGCGTCTCTTTGTCGAGAAAGCGAACCACGGTCATATTGTCGTCACAAGGCAGGTATGGATCGGCGATGAAATGGGACACCTTGCCGTTTTCATTCATGCCGCGCCGCGATACACCGGTCTTGCTTTTGATCAAGCCGAATCCGGCGACCGCTTCACGCATGCCATTCTTTGCTTTCAGAACAGTTTCGACAATCACGGGAATCATACGCCTTGCGTATGCTTCGCCACGATGTTCCGGATCGACATCCGTTCGGCTAAGTGTTCGTCTAGCAAACACTTGGGGAGCCGAATGGGTATGGGTGGCGCATACCAGAATATGATCCGCCGGGATGCCAGTGGCGTCGTTGATGGCATGGTGCATGGCGGATGCCAGTTCTTCCGATATGCCGCACCAGTCCAGACTGACCACCGCGGCTTCGGTCGCCCCGTCCGCAAGCACCATCGCCGTCGCATGCAACGGAGAATGAACCGCTTCCGCCAGCCGTTGTGGATTTCCGTATCCAGTAAGGTAGATGCCCAGTTCAGGGGTGATGTCGCCAAACGCAAATCCTGCCTTCATATTCTCAACTCCTTGCTTGAAAAGGACCTAATTCACCGAACAAAAAATGGCCCGAACAAAATATATATATTTGTTTCGAGCCTTACTATACACCGTGTTTGGAGTTTTGTAGTCAACAGATGGCTAAATTCTTTTGTAAGTGTGGAAATCAGTATATTCCACAACAAAACCGCAGCAAAAAATCAAGAAATAGTGATGGAAAGAACGCACCCGCAGGCCGCCGCAAATTTCATCAGAGTCCCACAGGAAATATTGCCGCGCCCGCGTTCCAGTTTGGCGACCATCGGCTGGGAAACTTTCATCCTACGGGCCAGTTCCGCTTGTGAGAGTCCTGCTTTCTTGCGTGCTTTATAGAGTTGTGCTGCAATCGCCAACCGTTGGCGTGCCTCCGCAATACGTTCGGCATTGGCTGGATCATCAAAGTAAGCTTGCCGTTCCGCTTGTTGCTTTGCTTTCAGCTCCTTCAAATGCTCGGCGACATATTTGACTTCGTCTTTGATTTCCTGTTCTGTCATGTGACGTCTCATATCAACCTCGCTTGTTTTAGTTCCCTAACCAATTTACGTGCCTGTTCTAGTTCAGAAAGAGGGATTTTCTGTGACTTCTTCACGTAACCGTGTATCCCATAGACATTATCCTCCTTGCCATAGACATAGAAGACACGCACGTTCCCTGCATTGATCACTCTAATGGCAAAGAGATCTTCCCCACGTATCTTCTCGCCGTTCGGCATGGACAAACGTCCGTCCCGTTCAAGCAATTGCACGATTTCCCTGTATTCCGCATTTATCTTTTCACTCTGCGTGGACATAAACTGCGTCACATTGGGAAACTCGATAAAAAACTTCTTTTTTCTGCCACTTACCATATTATAACCTAAAAGTTATTATTTTCAAGTCATCGACTAAAAAACATGTCCACTGCCATCTTGAACAGCAGAATCATCCACAAAATAAGACTATATTGTTTTTCCTGATAGAACAAGCTTGATAGACTTTCATATTCTGCCATCACCATAACCGATACAAGCTTGTTCCATATGGCAATTGCATGGAATTAAAATATCATTTTTCATATATTAAACGAAAACATGCAAGAAAAATTGTATGGAATAATTTGTTTTTTCTACATCAAATCTAAAAAATCTGTTGAAGTTCCCTGAACAATCTTCCACGTTTTTTCAAATTGTGAAGAAACGGTCGGAAATGGAGAGCCGTTTCCCCAGCCGGATATTTTGAGAAACAGACTCCCATCTGGCAACAGACTTTTAAACATCCTGCTCATTTGCAAGTGGCAGGAGAATGCAGGACGGTTATATTACTAAATGACAGGTCGTTCAATCATTCGCCACGATTTTTCCGCATCGTATGGATTTCATCATTCGCCATTTCGCCATCAGAGGTTGGAAACGGGTGCTCTACGCATTCATTTTCATCCTGCTGTGCTGGCAGCTTTCTAAATTCTGGGGCAGCTGGAAGGATGGCGTCACCTCCATATTCTACGTCATCCATGCTCCTATTCACGAAATCGGACACACCGTGGCGGCCATGATCCATCTGCCGCAAATGGCGGTCGTCTTGGCCGGAAGCCTTTTTCAGCTATTGACTCCCATCGCCATCGGCGCCTATTTCGTCTGGCATGACGACTGCCCGGCGCTTTCGCTCTGCCTAGGCTGGCTCGGATTCGCCACCATCGAGATGGCGTCTTATATGCACGACGCGCCATTTCGCAACCTGACGCTTGTCGCGCCTTTTTCAAATGGCGATAATCTCATCCATGATTTCGAATATTTGTTCACACGCTGGCATTGTCTCAACCACGCATGCCGTATCGGCATGGTGACGGCGACCATCGGCTACGCCTTCGTATTCATCTCCCTTGCCCTCATCATCACCATGTTTGTCTTGGGCTTTCTCCTAAGACAAACAAAGGAAGAATGAATCCGCGTGCCAATTAGGTCAAATGTCTTCGGACGAGCGATATGCAAGAGTCATGGCGACGAGCAGTTCACGCGTGGTATCGACCTTTGCGTCCAGCGTGGCATCTGCGGGAAGAGATTGCACTGCTTCCCAGGCTTCCTGAAGACACTGGCGGAGTTCTACATCACCGGAAGCGGCCTGCAGGGCGTCTTCGTAGATTGTCTCCGTCTTCAGCCTGTTCGCTTCAGACATCATGTTGTCCAGCATGTACGACACACCCATGGCATTGCGTGAAAGCCAATTTTTGAACGCCTCGCCGTTGCCTGATGGCTTCAGCCCGGTCTCGCCGAAAAGGAACTCTTCGGTCTTGCCCAGAAGCATGGTCAGCGACGGGCGCGGCGTGCAATCGCGTTCCTTCACGGAATCAGTGACGGAATAAGAGATGTCAAATCCAACGCCCAGACCAATGCCCACAGGATCGACATTGATGCCCATCTTGCTCTGATTTTCGCTTGAAACAGAAACCGTTTCAAATGCGCCGTCAACGCATGTCCACTTGATGGTCCTGTAGCGTTCCGACTCGCCAAGACTGCTCGCGCCAGCGATACTGGCAGCGGCGTGCAGCACCAAATCGGGATGTTCGGCAACGAATTCGACCGCTCCGACAATCAGATCGAAGGCGTCTTCGAGATGGTCGATGGCAAACATGATGAGGGCCATGACGTTCTCCGGATTGGAAAGCCACTTTTTGACGGCGGCGATGGCGGTCTCCTTGACGGTAGCCAGAATAAACCCTGGAAGAATCGCTCCAAGAGCCACCTTGACACTATCCTTTCCAATGTCCGAGGCAAGGTCCTTCATTGTATCCTTGGCAAGATTCGGCGATTTGTTTTCGAGACGTTCTCCCTTGTTGATGTATGTGCGTGTTATGGCGTCGATAATGATTCGCGCAGGCATCGAACCGGAAACAGCCAATTCATGCGTCGTCCTGACGACGTTTTCCCATGGCCGCTTGTCGGCTCCAGGCTTGACGGGCTCCTCCGAAGAGAAGCGATATTGGCACGTCGTGTCCAGCCCGACTTCACGGCGCATGGTATTGACGCCGCCCTCTGCGAAAGCCTTGCCGAAGGAATTGCCAATGTCCTTCGTCCAACCATCTGTCACGTTCTTAATAAATCCCAACTTCACTTCGGCGGAAAAAGAGTTGCGTATCTTCGCAGGCTTTGCGGAGCCAGTGCCTTCCATGAAATATTCGCGGAAAATATCAGGGGGGAACTTTACAGAAGGGTTGGAGAAACGGTCCAGCAGACGATCGGCCTCGCCGCGCGAAATGCGTCCTTCGCGTGCGGCGAGTTCGGTCGCCAGCATAAGAGTCCGAATCTTGTTCGCGGCTTTTGAAAAACCAACTGTGTCCGTGAACTTGAAAACACCTTTGCTCCTGTCTGCAGCCTCCTCTGCTTCACGAACTGCGTCTTCATAACTCAACTGGATGGACCTGACGACATCCTGCGCATTCTCACCAGTATAATTGGGAACAGGCAATACATTGCCGCCTTCTGGCTCCGGACGCATCATTGCGTTGAGCGCCGCCGTGTCCTTCGCGGATTTTATGACACGTGCCACTGGAGCATACGAAAACGACTTGACTTTGAAATCACGCTCGTAAGACGCGTCTGCTTTGGCTGAAATATTCGTGACGCCTCCGCGGATTTTGATGCTTCCTTTCGCCTCGCCTTTCAGAAGCAGCGTATATCCTTTTCGTATGGCAACTATGATTGGATTCAGGCGCTTGGCCAGCAATCCGTCCAATGCGCCTGCGATGCCGCGGTTCTTGAGTGTCTGGAGATACTGGGCGGTGTCTTGTTTGATGTCGCCCGCCTTGCGTCCAAGCCAGCGGAAAAACTTTGTTCCAAGACTTCCGATGGAGCGTCCAAGGCTTTTGAACCCTCCTACGATCGCTCCCACAAGTGTGCGGGAAGTCGCGAATTTGTTGCGTTTTGCATCAAGAAGGAAGTCATCCAGCGTTTGATATGAACGTGTGACGAAATGCGAGACCTCGCCACCAACGCTTGCCTGCGCCTGGGCGCCTGCAATTGCTGATGCCTTGCCGGCCTCAATGGCGGCCTTCGCCTCTGCGCCGCCCGCCAAGCGGAAAGTCACTGCAATCTCACGCCCTTTTCCTTCGCATTTCACTTCGCCTATGACTCTGACACGCGCCCCAACGCGGAGCCCTGCGACGGCAGCCGACGAGAAACCCAGACCAATCAATGCGCCGACGCCGATTGACAGTTCAACCTTGCGCGAACCGCCTTTCAGCGCAATTCCGCCGACGATGTCACGCAGTGTGGCGGTTGCCTTGTCAGTATCCTGGAAATCGCGGATTTGATCGTTGGTGCGGTGCGAAAGCTCAAGTACGTCGCCGATTGTATCAACCAGCCAGAGGCCATTAGGGGCTTGGACTGGCGGCGTATTTGGAGCGATTTTGGAGAGTTTGCCGTTGATTTCGCCGAGCTTGTTGTTGAGTTGATGCTCCAGCAACATCACGTTGAAGAGCGTTTCCGGGACTTTGCTGCCTACACCGAAGGTAAACGCGTGCTGGATTTTCCTCAATGCCCCCTCGTAGGAATCCATTTTGCCGATTTCAAGGCCTTTCTTGCCAAATTCGACCTGCATCTCATAACGGAAGACGCGCAACGACTTGAGAATCTCATCAAGGCCTTTGCGTGGATCACCTCCTGCTCCCGAACCATCCTTTACGGCATCGGTCAAAGCGGCTCGTGCCTGTTTCAATTCGTTCAAAATAGTCTTGAATTCCGTGCAGCTTTGCAGGAGGCTGTCCATTCCTCCCTGTGGATGAGCGTTGGAAACCTGTGCAATGGTATCTATGACTGTTCTGTCAAGCGCGGACAACTTTTCTGCGCCAGCGACGTCTTTCTTGATTTTCTCGACGGCCTTCTGCGCCGTTTCAAGCATTCCAGAAGCGCTATTCAAATCCCAGTCTCGCCCAGGCGAGGTATGATGCTTCGCTGCAAACTGAACTGCCTGGCCGTTGCCATTCTGCAAGTCTGGCCCTATGCCATTTACCATGGCCTTTTGGATTGCAGGATCATGCTTTACTTCTGAGACGACTTGATTGTCCTGCGCTCCAGGGATTTCTTGTACATCTTGAATTTCAGGGAGAATGCCGAAATTCGGCATCGTGTTCAAACGTTGTATATTAATGAATTCAGTCATGACTAATCCATTTCTTCGTCGTCAACAGGGAAGTTCACGGCAAAATAATCGCGGACCGCGTGAACGGCGTGGACAAGCGACTCTATCCATGCCGCAAGCGAATCTGCTGAAGATATTTCCAATGCGCTTCGACGGTCAATTGCCAATACCAAATCCGCATCTTCATCAAGCGCAAGCGTGAAGCCTTCCGTTGCGCCGCCAAGTTCATTCAGCCGAAGAAGAGCCAATGCTTTTTCACCTGCGTCTGCGACGTCGATGCCGCCGAACGCGCCAACAGGAGAAAACGCGACGATGACATCCGATTCTTCCAGATACTGTATGTTGACAATGATTTCGTCATCGATGGTAAATGTCACAGTGGCATCATCGTCAAGCACGAGTTCCAGCTTGAGCAAATCGCCGAATTCAGCGAGGATGTCCTCGAACTGCCCCCGTAACCTGCCATCGTCCATAGCATCGATATCATCAAAGTCATTCATGTCATCAAAGTCATTCATACAGTGCGCTCCTTTCCTGCCAATCGGTTATGGCCTGCATGATGTTTTCAAGACACGCATCAAATCCATCGGCATCGGCGAGTTCATCCAACGGACGTCTCTCTGTGAGATAAAGCACGTCGTCTTCGCTAATGGAAAGCGTCGCCCCACGAGTTCCTGACCAGAAGAAATTTCCTGCAATGCAGGCTTTTGCAAAGTCGGCGGCCCTAAGCATGTTTGCAATGGAAAGAACACGCGCACGGACCACTGACGTCGCGAGTTCGCCTGGAACCTGGAAGAAATCAATCTGTCGTCCGTCCTCCAGCAGTGAAAAAGAATTGCCAGCGCCACGTACAAACGCGTCTCGATATCTTGATTCGGCCAAGGAAGCCACATCTTCGAATGAGGTGTTCATTATTTAATTCCTAATTATATGAAATAGTGTTTTGTTTACACGCGGCGAATGAAAAGGTTACACAGGTATGATGCCGAAAGCGCAGTATGATGGCCCAGGACTTTCTTCAATCATGATCATTTATTTTATTTATTCGTATTGAAATGTGTCCATTACAATACCATCCTTTTTCAACTTTTCTAGTTCAGCCTCCCTGCTTCGTTTTGACATCGCCGTCCCGCTTTGAGAAAGGATTCGGTGCAGACAATAGCAAAGGACAAGCCCGGATGCTGGAACCACACATGATTCAACTGATTCTGGAAGCTGCTTGAAAGAGACAAAAAGACCACGGTATCCCATGAAACTCTGCTACAGTTGGCCGCCATGGTGATTGTTTATAAAAGATTGGTATTATTTATGAATACGTTCTAATCTTTGCAGTAATATCCGCCAGTCTTCGGAGCCCCGCGGAACTCGATGCGACTGGCATTTTTCAACTGTCGCAAATGGCGTTCCAATGTACGCTGGGGGAAAGACATAGCCAAAGCGATTGCATTGGCGCGAAGACCAGGATGCTGCCGAATATAGGAACATACCGCTTCAAGCTCGTTTACTCCGCCATTTACTCCGCCATTTACTCCGCCAACTGTCGTGTTCTGGTGTTCTTTCAGTGCTTCCAGAATTCGTTCAAGCATGAAATCGACAAAAATGCCGGAATCGGATTTGGCCGTACTGTCATTTATGGTCTGATAATAGTCGCTCTGGTTATCATGAACGATTGTCTCTACAGGGAGATGCAGAAATACAGGATTCAGTTTGCCAAGGATCAACGATTGCCAGAAACGCCCTATTCTGCCATTTCCATCGGCAAAGGGATGGATGAATTCAAACTCGTAATGAAATACGCAACTGCGAATCAGAAGGTGATCTTTGGAGTTGCGAAGCCAGCCGAATAGATTGGCGATCAATTGTGGAACCTGCCCCGCAGGTGGCGCAATATGAATGACTTGCTCTCCTGCAAAGACACCAACGCCGCCAGTCCGAAAACTACCGGCTCCCTCCACAAGTGCCGCCATCATTGTGCGATGCGCTTTCAATAGATCTTTCACGGAGAATGGATTCAATTTTGGGGCTAGATCGTATGTTGCAATGGCATTTTTTACTTCTTGGATTTCTCGTAGTGGCGCAACCACACGCTTACAGTCCAGAATGTCCGTCACCTGTTTCAGCGATAGTGTGTTCCCCTCAATGGCTAGAGAGGAATGGATGGTCTTGATGCGATTTGCCCGACGTAGCTTCAAGGCATCGCTCTGCTCAAGGCGGATGACATAACGCTCAATCAGTGCAGAAATCTCCGCGACCAGTGAAACTGCCCGTGAGGATATGGAGAATGGAGGTTGGTAGGTCATTTTGCTTTTTTGCATTGGATTTTCTAATCCAGTTGCCATAATTTTTCTTCCACCCATGCCTGTATGACGCAGCCATCGAGACCGAATGAGATTAATATAAGGCAAAAAAGCAGAAAAAAGTCCTGAATGCCCCAAAATGACAGTAAACAGGATTTTTATACTTAAATTTGGTGGAGCATATCGGGCTCGAACCGATGACCTTCTGCATGCCATGCAGACGCTCTAGCCAACTGAGCTAATGCCCCTTAATGACAAAAGATAAAATACACGTCATTTTGTCTTTTTCAATCCGCTGTCACTATTTTTTTGAAAATGACATGGTATGTTTATAGATGTATGAAAATTGGTTCTCTTGTCAACAACATCTAAATAGGAGAAAGCCCATGAAACAGAGGAAAATATGGATTTATGCAGTCGTCTGCGCAATAGTCTGCGGACTGTCCTCCGCCCAGACGAAGAACCAGGAAAAGGACATCGAATCCGAAATTGGCATCGTCCTTCCTGCTGAAAAGCCAAACGTTACTGATGAACAGAAGGCAGAGCTCCGCAAAAACAAAAAATACGAACATTTCTTCATGTATCATGATGATACGGAAAAGTTGTTCAAGGAACGCGAAGCGTGTCTTGCCAAAACAGATCCAAAAGAAATACGGCATTACAAGCCCAAAATCGAATCACTGGAAAAACGCATTCCCAAAGCGCGCAAGAAATTCTATCAGGAGGCGCGCCGGCTTCGCCAGCCCATGGAAAAGGAATATGCTCGGCTCAAGGCAACATACGATGACTTGAAGGACAAGGCCGCCAAGGCCGAAGCCGCCAAAAATGACGCGAAAGCCATGCGCTTCGCACAGGAATCGGATAAATACACGGGCAAGCTCACGTCGCTAGAACAATCCATCAATGTTCTGAATTCATTCCTTTTCTTTGATGAATACGCCCCCATCCTCGATGATGAGATGGAAAAGGCAAAGAAAATTTCAGAGGAAGGCATCGATGTGAAAGAGCTCCGGAAGACAAAAACTAAATCAAAAAAAGAGAAGAAAACCAAGAACAAGGATTAACTGCGGTTCAGCTTATCCTATTACCAAATGGAAAAATAACCTGCAGATAAGGTCATACTTTGTGCGATCGGTCACGCTGGAGCACGTCTCTCTCATGATTTAGCAGAAATTTTGAGCAGAAGCAGGCTGTCGCGAGTATTGTCAAAACTAGCTGGGGGGATGAAGCGATGTGTGGTTTCATTTGCTGCAAGTTGTTTCGTAGCGGTGATTTGCCCAGTTCGCGGATTGATGAAGACGGCTTCCGCGGGAAGTTTTGAAAGAATGCTGAGATTGATGTCAATCGTCTGAGATTCAGGTAGATAGATAAGTGCCCATAGACCTGCTGCGTCGCGGCAGGCGATGGCGGGAAGAATTGGTTTTTCCTGTGCGTTCAAGAAATGATCGGCAGGTTCGCGTAATGATGTCGGCAGTGTCTCCAGCAGTTTTTTCGCGATGGCAAGCTGTTTGGCGCCAGGGAGTTCCAATGCTTCAAACCACGTGAGGCGCGGTTGGTTGATGGGCGGATTCAACCGTGGATTGCAGAACTGCCAGATGGCGTGGGCGCCGTAGGTGTAGCCCGCCGCGCCCGAACAGATCGTGTAGTAGAGGTCGCGGCGGACGTCCGATTCGTCCAGCCAGCCTTCGTAGCCGCCTTGGAAGTTGTTGGGGTGCGCTTCATAGGCGGGCTCGCCGTTGATGAAAGGACGCGGCGGCGTGAGCGACCAGTCGCGGCGCAGGAATTTCAGTGCCTGCGGGCCGTGGCTGTGGCCGGACTGGATCATCTGGATGTCCAGCAAGTCGCTGTCCGCGAACCAGTTGGATGACGACTGGCCGCCACTTGGA
>JAGCSE010000302.1 GCA_017964325.1 Victivallales bacterium
GGGAGCGGATGTCATCGACCATGCGTATTCACGGCATCATCACGGAAGGCGGTCAGGCCGCCAATGTCATTCCAGACACGGCCGCCATGAACTACTACGTCCGTGGGGCAAGCGTGCAGGAGATGTCGAAAGCGGCGAAGATGTTCGACGACGCGGTCACGCATTCGGCGTTGGCGTTGGGCGGTTCCGCCGATGTTTTCAATATCCAAGGCTCGTTGCCTGTCAGAAAGAATGAAACGCTCGGCAACGTGCATCGGGAAGTCGCGAAACTGCTTGTTCCGGGGATGGTGGACAGCGATTTCAACTGGTTCAACCGCTCGGCCGGTTGCACGGACATGGGCGACATTACGAACATCATGCCCGCTATTCACGGAGGTGTTCCAGGCGGCAAGGGAACGGCCCATGGCATCGATTTCTGCACGCCGGACGGATATGTTGCATTCGTTCAAGCCGCCAAGCATGCGGCCATCATGCTGTATGCGTTGCTGATGGACGACGCGGCAGAGGCGAAGGCCGCCATGGCGGAATTCGGCCCCAAGCTGACGCATGAGCAGTATGAAGCGCTAGTTGCGGAATTTAAATAATGCTTAATGCTTAATGCTTAATGCTTAAGGGACAGAAGCTGTATGCCTCTGTCCCTTTCGTCTTGTTTGTCTTGTTTGTCGTTAAAATGTTATTCTAGAATGTCGTAGGTACCGCTGGTGATGAATGGTTCACAACCGTTACGGCCGTCGTTGGAGGGGATGACGTTGTAGCGCCATGTCGTTTGGGAGCCGTCGATGACGATGTGGCCAAGCGAATCAATCGTGACGATGGCGCTGAGCGGATCCGTGAAGAACCATGTGTTTTTGGCCTGGCCTAATTCCGTCAGATTGCGCTGACGGGTGGAGGTCGGCTTGCCGTCTTGATCGTAATCGATGAATTCATACGTCATGCCGTCGGCATAGTGGTGTTCCTTTTGTCCTCCCTGCCAGTCGCCGTTGTAGGTGGTGTTGACGTCAAAGAAAAGGATATTGTCGATGATCTTGACGTGATTGGTGTGAAGGTGTCCGTTGACGGCCATGAGAACGGTGCCTTGACGGGCCGTGTTGGCCTTCTGGAAAATTTCGCGGACTTTCTTCGTATCCGGAGCGGAGCTCCATTCGGCGGAATAGCCGACGTGGCTGAAGACAAGGCAGGGGATTCCTTTGTCCGCGGCATCCATCAAGACGTTTTCAAGCCATTCCAACTGCTTGGGGCCGAGTGAGTTGCCAGATGAATTGCCTTTGGGCGGACCATAGCTGGCCTCCGTGTTGTGCTGCCATTCTTTCTTCTCTGGATTCCATGAATAGTTCGTGTCCAAGCAGATGATGCGGAAGACGTTGGCCTCGAAATAGTAATGGGCTATGAAACTGTCGCCTATCTTGCCGTCGGGCGTGCCCCAGACGACGCTGTCCGGACGGTTGGTCAATCGCGGTGTCACAAACGGCATGATGTTGCCGCGCGATTCGAGTTCATGGTTGCCGTAAACGCCGTAGGCGGGGAGACTTCGGTTGTTTTTCAGATAGGCGTTCATCAGCTCGGGGGAGCCTTTGTAGTCGTTGCAGAAATCGCCGCCGTGGATCATGAAGGCGACGTTGGCCTGCGCGGCGCGATCGACAATGGCCTGCATGCCGGCGATGGGGGAGGCATACATACCTTTCTTATAATGGAAATCAGAGAAGACGGCGAACGTCAACTGTTTGATATTCGCGCCTTGGTAGCCTTTGACGTTCTTGAAGACGGTGTCCATGTTTTTCTTCTGTTCCTCCGTGGCTTGACGGTATGTGCTGTTGGCGATCATGACGGGATTGATCTTCCATTGTTTGGTGGAGTAGATATATGGATAGCCGACGGACGAATAACTATAGAAAGGACGGACAACGTATGTACGAGACAGTATATCGCCATGTATTGGGTGACTCGTTACCAAAACGGTCTTTGAGCGGGCGTCTTCCGCAACAGGGCCTATCTCCTTTATCGGGATTGCATTGAACTGATTAATTATCGGCTGTTCGCCTGCTTCTAACTGTTCAGCCGTCTGGATGGCGAGGCCAATGAACCGTAAATGGAGAAGGATGCCTTTGGTGAGGCTGTTATCCGTCTTGTCAAGCGTGACGGGAATCTGCAATGAGCATGCCTCGTCATCGCAAACAATGGATGGCTTGCCCATCGTCAGGGCGGTTGTCAACCCTCTCTCCCGCAACGTCTTGGGGATCAGTTTCCGGACGGTGACGGAGGAGACGAGAAAACTGCCGCCGCAGCTGTACATGCCGATGCGCGTGCGCGGGGCGGTGGAATCGCGTTTGCTGTCCGTCAGTTGCGAAACGAATTTGCCGTTGCAATAGAAATAGGAGACGCCTTCCAGATGATAGACGGTGAAGACGACATCCGTGTTCAAATCCGGAAGTGGGTCTGCGAAATAGCCTGTCGAACAGTCGATGTTCTGCCGCCCGACATCGCCGCGGCCTTGCTTGCGGACGAACTGCGCGAACTCACCGTCTTTGACTTCATACGGATACATCATGCTGTTTGTGGCGTAACTGCATGTCTTGTAGTCATCTGCGATATCCGTTTCAAGCCCGAAGGATCCGCCTCGGGCGATAAATTGGAATGTCGCGGAAAAAACGTAGTTTTCCGTGCCGAGCGGTGGAAGGGCGATGATGTGGGCGCCTTTGTCAGAACGGATGGCGAGTTTGTGATTTTGGACGGAAATGATGTCACCGTTCAAACCCGTGGCTTTGTCCGCCGCCCACAGGAAATTGAACGGATGGTTTTTAATCCAGCCTTCTGGCATGCCGCCGTTTTCTATTTTGGAGAAATCCTCTTGAAGGATGACTTCTCCAAGACGCGCATTGGCAAGGATTTTGGATTCCACTGTGTTATCCTGCGCAGTTTGGGCGAGCAGGGCGGATGGAAATGCACCGACGAGCAGCATCGTGGAAAGAACGGCGCCTAATCTGTTGGACATGCAAAAATGAACAGTTGGTTTTGACATGGTATTTTACAGAGTGTTAACGCAAAGGCGCAGAGTTTTTAGCACAGAGGCGCAAAGGCTCAGAACGAAGGGATTTTTATTCTTGTTTGAATGTGAAGGTATGTTTGGCGTTCCATGCGACATCGGTGGCGTTGCCTTGGGCGTCTGTGAACGTCGCCTTGCTGTCATCCGCTTGTTGGAACGTAACTTTACCGCAGATTTCCATGCCTTTTTTACAGATGAGTCTGCTTTCCTTTTTGTCGGGATTCGTGACTATGAGCATGGCGAGGGTCTCACCGCGGACATCGACGTAAAATCCTCTGTAGCAGATTGTAAAGACGATGTCTGGTTTGGGTGGCGGGGTGGGGGGCTTGGGTGGTTCGGCTGGTTTGGTTGTTTCCTGCGGTTTTGGTTGCTTGGCGGTTGCCTGTGGATTCTGCTGCGGTTGTTCTGATTTCGCAGTTGTTTCTGGTTGTTCCTTTTTAGGTGGTTCGGGCGTTGCAGGCTTGGGTGGCTCTGGCGGTTTCAATCGGTTGACGATTGTATGCGCGAACGGATTGGCTTTCGAAGCTTCGGGAATGGATGGATGGAAGAAAGAACGATCCTGCCAAGGGAAAAATGGCGTGGCAGTAGGCTTGTGGCCTGATGAATAGAGATTTTCTTCCGTATCGCTGAAATAACGGGCTGCCAGTGTGCAAAGGAAAAGGCAGAGGACGAAGGCGATGAGTAAAATCACCTTCTCCCAACCGCGAATTAAAATGGAAATGAAAGTTGAGAGCATCAGTTGTCTTTCGTCCCTCCTGCGACGTTTAGAGGTGACGTGGAGGACGGCGATGGGAAGAAGGCGGAGCAAGTCACGCGGAAATGCAGTTGCGAAACATCCACTTTCGCGCCTGGCGGGAGTGCCTTGGGAGGTTCAGAATATACACGGAGATTCTTGATGGGAAGATAGTATCCATTCTGCTGCAACGATTTGGCAAATTTGAGAAAATTATCCATTGTGCCGGTCAGATGAATGCTGACGGGAAATTCCAGCAGATACGGCTTTGTGTTGTCATTGCCGATGGAATAGGCGATGGTGCGAGTGGCGGAGAGCATGGCCTCGCCATTTTCCTGTTCATCGATGGCAAGGGAGTTGGCGATGGCATTGCGCAGGAGGATGCGTATCGTCCACAGCTTGAGCATCAGATGGAAGACGGGTTCCGCTGTGTCGCTTTCAAAGCTTTTTTCATTGATGATGATTTTCTTTTCCTTGAATTCTGACTTGATGCGGTCGGAAAGGTCTTTATAGTCGATTCGCGTGGAGCTGTAGATGAACTGATCTTCAGGGCTGAGTCCGTTCACTTCATCGCTTGGATAGCTGTTGTGGATGTCGTTTCTGAAAGTTGCGGCGGCTTTTGCGAGCGTTTCGTCGGCGATTTTGATGAGACCGTCTTCGGTTTCCGTGCCATTGAGGACGATTTTGCATTCGTCAATGTAATCTTTCAGCATGTCGGCGTCCAGTTCAACTCCGTTCTTTTCGAGTCGGCTCTGCTGCCTGGCGATGGTTTCCTGCAAATCGCCGAGGCTGCGCCAACGCGGGTAGATGCCAAGCCACAAAGCCGCCAATGCCACCATCGTGAGAATGATGGTGTAGTGGAGCAGGTTGCGGTAGCTTTTCGGCCAATCCTTGTAATTGGGCTTGAACATGGGTTAGTTTCGTTTACTGGTAAGGCGGGGCGTCAGCAAGGAGGCTTTGATGAATTCATCGCGGAAGGGGAGCTGCATGAAAAACGTCGTTAATTCGCCGCCAAGAGCCTCCTTGTTGGATTGCAGAAAATCCTTCCATGGCGTGAAATACGTTTTCTTGAAATTCTCCTTGATGAAATCCGTGTGGTCATCGACGTTGACATAGACGTTGGATTCGACGAGCTGCGTCTGCATATCCTTTACGACTTTGTAACGCGATTTGCCAAGGGGTGCGATGCCTCCGATGTAGATTTTGCCAAGAACTGGTAAGTTGTTGACATTGGTGGTTTTCAGCATATAGGTGGGAGGCGCGGGCTCCTGGGGCTTTGTCTCTTCCGCGAAAAGGTCCGTAAAGACGCTGGGCGTGCGGATGGTCGGTGGTTTGGCGACTTCCTCTTCCTTCTGTTCACGGTTGGCGCGTTCGAAGGAGAATTCGTCCGAGAGGTAGATGCCCCAGCAACGTTCGTCCATATCTCCCGTATCTTGAGCGGCTTGCCAACGCTGGAGGGCTTCCATGTAACATTCCGTGCGATGCCCCGCCTCCGCTATGGGGAGCATCCGTTTCTGCTGATAGGCAATCTGCTCGTGGAGACGTTCCATCTGCGGGATGAGGTCCGTGCATTTCTGGAGTTCTCGGTCTTTGGCTTCCGCGTTGCGGAGGGCGGAATTGAGATAATAGAAGGATCCGATGAGCCAAGCGGATACTCCGATGAGCAGTAATGTGAACGCCAACGCGAGGTACGGGTATTCACGGTTCTTGTGTTCGAGCCATTTCTGACGTTCGGGCAGAAGTGAGATTTTAATGGGCGATTCATCGAGCGCGAGCAGGGCCAGTCCGAAAAGGACGAGCAGGTCGGATTGCGGTTCGGAGTTCTGTTCGGGCATCATGTCTTCGGGGATTCCGAACATTTGGATGGTTGCGTCTGGCTCGAATTCACAGAACATGTCGAAGAACTGTGGGAGGCTGGCGGGATCGCCCGTGATCCAGATGTTCTTCAGCGGAATGGACATGTCTTCTGGTGAAAGGTTTTCTCGCCAACGGGAGACGGCGTTTTCATATTCTTCCCGCAGAAGTTGCAAGCCTGTTTCGTGGGGGATGTTATGGATGCCGAAAAGGAGCACTCCCGTTGAGATGATGCTGCCGTTGCAGACGATAGTCATGACTGTGGAATCTTCTTCCAGCTCCAGAACGACTTGCGGCGTCGTAAGATATGCGGCATCAGGATGGAGGGCGCAGAATGCGGTGGCGACCGCCAGTACATGCGATGTGACTTTTTGCGCTTTCAACTGCTTGATTCCGCTCAGGAAATTGCAGCAGTCGGCGACGGCCTCTTCGCGGACAATGCTCACGAGGACGTTCTTCTGGTCGGGATGAAGGCTACGCATGACTTGGTAGTCGTAGATGAAATGCTCCTCCGCGAGGCTGCCAAGCGAACGCACCTGGACTTGCACGAAATTTTCCAACGCAGTGTCCGGCAGCGTGTTCGGAATGTTATGGATCATTTCATTCGAGGCGAGTGAGGCGAGGGAGACACCCGCGAGGCGGACATCCGTTTCGCGGATATGCGCCTTGAGGGCGGACGGCAGGACGATTGCGCCATCAACCGCTCCATCTCCGTAGTTGAAGACGGATATGTCCGTTATGCGGAGATGTCCGCTTCTGCGTTCCAGGCTCAAAGTTTTCGCTCCATCAGGCGTGAAGTCGATGCCGATGCCTTTTGCGCTTCCTCTATTTGTGGATTTAAGGTTTGGCAACGACGTATTCTCCGTTTTCATCAATGATGGTGGCGGTTACAAAAATCAGCAGGTTTGTTGGCTCGCTGGTATTGGACGTGTGAGTGAACAAGGCGCCAATGAGGGGGATGTCGCCCAGGAAGGGGACTTTGTGGACTTCCTTCGTCTCGCGGTTTTCAACCATTCCGCCAAGGATGACGGTTTCGCCGCTGTTGATGGAGACGGCGGTGGCGAGGGTCTGTTCGTGTGTGCGCGGAAGGAGGACGTTGGTATCGACAGTTTTGTTCACCTTGTTTTCCGTGACCGTTTTGGTGGCTGCGTAATCTTCCCATTGGACGAATGTTACGATTTCCGGCTTGAGACCGAGGAGGATGGTCTTGTTGTCTGTGCCGATGCTGGGCAATACGTCGAATGTGATTCCCAAGGCGAGTGGAGTGGGTTTGCCAGAAGGAACGAGCACTTGGTCTTTTCCTTTGTCGCCGTTATCGACTGTCTGGAGACCGTATTCCTCGAAATAGACCATCTTGTCGCCTTTGCGGATACGCGCCGTGCGGTTGTTGAGAGCGGTGATGCGCGGGGCGCTGAGGGTGACGGTGGAGGCTTTCTTTTCGAGTGCACTGATGAGCACGTCGAAACTGCGGTTGCCGATGATGCCGCTGACGGTCATGGCTCCGACGCCTTCGGCGTTTTCCGCCGTCAAGATGCCGAGCTTCGTGAAGAAATCGCTGATGTTGGCGTTTTCTTGGTTCTTGGCGGGGATGGTTTTGCCTATCTTACCACCGTTGTAATGAGTTAGCTCGACTCCGACATCATGGAGGTCCGATTCGCTGACGGTAAGAAAACGCGCTTCGATGAGCACTTGCTTCGGCGGCTTGCTGAAGGTGGCGACGATTTTTTCGACTTCACGAATGTTGGCGAGCGTATCCCTCACGAGCAGGACGTTACGTTGCGGGAACAGGTGGTAACTGCCGCCTGTCTTGGACTTTTCGAAGAATGCCTTGAGTGCGGTATCGAGGTCGGTATCCGCTTCCTTAGCCGTTTCAAATGCGGCCTTTGCGGCAGCGGCGACACCGATGCCTTCGGGGACGTTGGGGATAACGCCCTGCCGCAGGGGGATGATTTTCATCATGAGCTGCGGGCCTTCGGCGGGCTTGGCGAGCTTGGTGATCCAGATGATGTTTTCGCGGATGTTGAAATCAACTGCGAGCGTATAGGAGAGGTAGTCGAAAATTTCGCGCAGGGGGACGTCTTTGAAATTGGCGGAAAATGTCTTGCCTTTTAGGGCTTCGTCATTGAAGATGACATTGACGGGATCGGCCATGTTAAGTCCTTCCAAATCACGCAGTTGCATAGCGAATTCCGCAAGTGACATATTGGTGACCTTCATGGAGATGGTCTTGTCCATGAGTTTTTCAAGGAAATTCTGTTCGTCTTTCGTTTCCTCTTGGGGGATTTCGCGGGTTTTGTTGTAGTTTTTGGGCAGTTGCAGGCCTGTAAGGGATTCGTTGATGATGGTCTTTTGGTCGATGGCGAGATCGGTCTTGCTGAGCGTGAGTTTGCGAGCCAAATCGATAAGTTGCTGGAGGTCATCAAGTTCTGTCTTATATTCAGTGAACTGTCGCAATTGGCCCAAATAGTTTTCAGCTTCAACGAACCGATGTTCGCTGACCAATGTGCGGATGTATTCGAAGGCCTTGAGGATTTCCTCCCGTAACTGGCGTTGGTTGGCTTCCTTCTGGAGACGTTCCAGTTCCGAGGCGTTGCGGATGGCCATTTCGTCTTCAAGCATGGAATTATGCTTGAAGATGGAACATGATGCCAGAAGGAGGCATGACACCGCCAACGACATTGTCAAACGTATTATTTTCATGATGTTCCTTTCTGTATTTTCAAGAAGAATGAAATGTCATATAGAAACGTATGAAAACAAGCACATATTTGCTTTTCAAGCCAAAAGCCGAAAGCTGAAAAGTGCTAATCACTAATCACTGAACACTAAGTATTTGGCTTTAAGCTTTAAGATTTAGGCATTTAGCACCGCAGCGAAATTGCTGTCACTGTCGTTCCCAGGCTCCGAGTTCGCGGTAGAACTGCTGGAAGCAACTGTGCGTCATGCCGAGCCCATGGACAATCTTCTTGTCCTGCACAGGGATGTTGTTGAAGGCGGCATAAACAGCGCAGGGGGCGCAAGTTGTGTCTGAGAATCCAACGGCGACACGAACGGGGCACTGGATGCGGGCGGCGAAATTGGCGCCATCGAAATAGGGGGCGTTTTTCTCCGCCGCTTTCTTCGCTTCTGGCGTTGGCTGGTTTTCAATGATGCGCGGCCACCCGCTCTGGCGGCCTTTTAGATAACCCATGGTGTCCGTGATGGCAGGCACGTAGAAGACGGCGCGTGTGAAATGGTGGTTGAGGCCCGTCAGATAGAAGCCGAAGCCACCGCCTTGGCTGGTGCCTGAATAGGTGAATTTGTTGAGATCGACGTAAGGCTGCCTTGCAAGCCAATTTACAGCGCGGTTGATGCCCAAGAGCGGTGCGTAGAAGAAATATTCTTCCCGCGAGGCGGCGATTCCCGCTGTGGAGTAACTGTTCGTGCGGTATTTTTCACGGAGGCGCTTGTTCATCTCGTCGTACGCTTTCTTGTGCTCTTCGACATTGAAGATCGGCTCGTAGTCATAGACGCAGATGAACATCTTGACAGCTTTGTCATCGCCGCCCATGTTGTTTGTCCAGCCGCCGTTTCCGGCTGCGGGGACGCTGAAGCGGACCGGATATTTCTTTTCCGCGGAGGCGTCTTTTGGCACGGAGAGATAGCCATAGACGCGACGGTTGTTGGCGGTTGCGAAGCTGATACGCCAGAAATTGAAAGCACCTGTTGAGCGTTCGGGCAGAAGCACTTGTTGCATGTCTTCGGGAACGGTTTCATCAAGATTTTTGACGGCGTTCGCCCAGAATGCGTCGAAATCGTCGGGGGAGGGGCTGCCTTTTATGATTTTTTCCGGCTCGTAGCCGACGCTCCAGCAGCGTGTCTGAGTGTTTTTCGCGGCGAGACGAAGGCGTAGGAAGCCTGGTTCGGGCAGGGTGCCTTCCATGGTGAATGTGTCGCCGTCGGCAAGATTCCATTTCTTTGTCGCGATGACTTTGGGGCCGAAATTGTCCAGAGACGCCTCTACGAAGCCTTCCTTCGGGACGGCTCCATCCTTTTCCTTTACTTTGACTGTGAAGACTGCTTTTTCGCCTATTTTGTAAAGGGCATCCGAATGGTCTGCCACGATAGCGAACTCAAGTGCAAAAAGCGGCAGTGCGAAGACAACCGCAAGCAATAGCATCAGTTTTTGTTTCATGAAAATACCTTTGTGTTGATTGTGTGTGACGATACAGACAAACCGTAATATGAAAAACTATATTCTTAAATTGCAAAAGGCAATTCAAACCGCTAAATTTTTAAGTAAAGTTTATACACAATAGACAAAACAGGAGTTGATATGGCTGATGCAGTTGTTTTGAAGAATGGCGACGTTTTGATGCTGTCGAATATGCCCTCTGAACTGACGGCGCAGGTTCCGAAGGGCGGCAAGCTTCGTTTCATGCTGGAAGAAACGGATTGCGAGTGGCTTGTGGATTTCAACAAAGGTGAATGCGATGTGGCGTTGGAGCATCGGAAAGGAGACGACCGCACGACAGGCCGCGCCGTTGTGGAGGTCGCCAGCCATGTGCAGACTCCTGCACGTGTTGAACTTGCATGCGGAACACCGTCGAAGCGGACTGTCCGACTGCTGGTCTATACGGTTGGCGAACAGAAATCGGTGTCGCCAAATTATCCGCGAACGCCTGTCTTCAATATGCTGATGGAGACTTGTCGAAAACGTGGCATCGTGTTGACTGACTGGCACATACACATACGTGGCGGCATGACGCCTGAACTTGCGGCAGAGCGTGAAGCAGATTGCGGGATTCGTTCCACCGCCATGGAAAACCATGGTCGTGAATGGGAAATCTATGATAACGAGAAGCTTAAGGTGTTTGCGGAAAAGGCTCATACTGTATCCGTCAATGGCCATCGCTTGCCGACAGGTATCCAAGTCAATGACCGCGATTGGTTTACGCAGATTGACGCGGAGACGCGGGCGTGTTTCGACTATATTCTTGCCGACACGATGATCATGGGCAAGCTGCCGTCAGGTCGCGACAACCGCTTGTGGCTCGACCAAACCATTGATGATGTAAGTGCTTGGATGGCAGACTATACAGCACACACTTTACAGATTCTCGGTGAACCGATTTCGATTCTGGCGAATCCGACATATTTGCCGAAGGAAATTGTAGGCGGTTATGACGAATTGTGGACGGACGAACGCATGAAGGCGGTCATCGGCAAGGCCGTTGAGAAGGGAATCGCCTTGGAAATCCAGGCTGGATCGCCTTTCCCGCAGCCGAAATTCTTGAAGCTTGCGAAGTCGATGGGGGCGAAATTCTCCTTCGGCACGAACAATTTTGATCCGACACCGAAGGATTTGTCTCGCTGGCTGGAGGCTATCGAATGGCTTGACATGACCGCCGATGATATGTGGTCATTATAAGTATTTAACACAAAAATGCAAAGGCGCAGAGTCCATGAAAACTCTGCGTCTTAGCATATATGTGGCTTTGTGTTAATATATAATATTTATCGTATAATGGTCGCTTGGATGTCCATGTTGCGGCAGAGGGCTTCAAGGGCGTCGGCCTGGTCGCCGTACATCAGGGCGTAGTGGTGCTCCCAGCCGTTGTTGATGACTTCCTTGCGGAGGGCGTCGCAACCTGCGTCGAACTTGATTTTCAACGGGTTGCCGCGGACGAAGAGGTCCGTGTCCAGACCAGTTCCCGTTGCGATGAGCATGCGGAAACCATCGCCGTCGCGCGTTTCGCCGAGTCGTGCGAGCGTGACACGGCCAGGCTTCAGCGGGAACTCGTCCGTCACGCCTTTCACGCCGCCGCCTTCGACGGTGGCAGAACAACGTAAGTACGGCTGGAATCCAGGCTTGCAGAGATGGCAGGGGGCCGCGCCGCAATGCCACGCGACGCCGTATTCGCCTTCCATGACGATCATGTCGCAGAAGAACGGCATGTCGCCCGAAAGCTCCTGTCCGAGGCGCATCATGACGGCACCATACACATCTCCTTCGCACGCCGTCAGATAGCCATGATTGGTCAGATGCCCGATGGTGGAGCATGCGGCGATGCCGTAGAGTCCGTCCAGAATGATTTCCGGCCAGCAGCGCATGGCGAATGTATCGACGAGGAACTTGTCCTTCATCTTGCAGACGGCGGCGAACAGGCGGGCGGATTTTTCCAATTGGTTGCCTTTCGGACCGTCCGTCGGATGGCACGGCGCGTCGTTGAGAATCGTGGTTTTTGCGGCTTCGACTTCTGCATCCGTCAATTGGGCGGCGACGGTGAACAGTTCATGTTCCGTGATGATTTTGACTTCGGGGCCGAGCTTGCGACGGAGCAACATTTCTGAGCAGCAGCTTGTGTAGAAGCCCGGAACGCGGCCGCCGATAAGACCGATGCGCATCCGACCGAGTGTCTTCATCGCCTTGGCGACGCGGATGGCCTGAAGCATCTGGTCTGCGGCGTCCTGTGTGCCTGGCTGTGCATGTACATGGAAATACGGGATATGGAGCCGCCACATGTGATGTGCGTTCATGTTGGCGGCGCAGAAGGAGTTGTTCTGCAGGCGACCGCCTTTCGGATCGGGTTCGGGCATGCTCCACAAGATGACAGGCGTGCCGAGGCGCTGTGCATACAACGGCGGGACGACGCCGAGGGAGAAGGTCATAAAATGCGTGACAAGCAGATCGGGCCTGTCTTTTTCAAAAGCTTCAAGTTGTTCGACGGCTTCGTCTTCCAATGTGAGCATGTGTTCGCCTCCGATGACTTCCACGCCGGGGAGGCTTTTCAGGAAGGCGAGGGCGTTGGCGCGGGCGGCTTCCAGCGTGTCGTTCGTCCAGTTGACTTTTGAAAGAGGCAGATATCCGATCTTGAATTTGGGTTCCATGAATTGGCTCCGATGAAAAATGGTTTAAGATGAAATTTTTTTCATTTATAATAATACGTATGGAAATGATGTCAATTTTTGATGGATTTTTCCAATACCTTTTCAATGGCAATGAAATGGTTGACATCTGCTATTCCATGAAAAAATGGTGTACAGACGGTTTTCAGGCGATGTTTTCGGTGAAGAGCCGCGAATGGTTGCTGCAAAGAATATGTCTCCGGCAGATGCGACCAAAAACATGACCAAATTTAATAAACCACTGCCATGTCGTTGTGCTCCGGATTATTTCGTTCAAGCTTTTGATGTCAAGGAATTTGCCATGTACTGGTTTGCCTGGGCCTCGTCCAGGCCGAAATCAAGCTGCAGGTCCTCCTGTATCTGCGCGTCGGAGAAATGCCGCCTTCTTCTGCTTCGGATGAATCCCATGATTGCAGCGGCGATCCCTTCTGTCTGTCCTTCCATTCTCCCTTCCATTCTCCCTCTCTTTTCCCCCTTCCTTTCCCCTTTCTTTTCTCCTCTTCTCTCGCCCATGTCGAGCAGGTACTGGTCGTATGACGATACGTCTTTTGCCATGTCGTTGTGCTCCAGATTGTTTCATTCAAGCTTTTGCTGTCAGGGAATTTGCCATGTACTGGCTTGCCTTGGCCTCGTCCAGGCCGAAATCAAGCTGCAGGTCCTCCTGTATCTGCGTTTCGGAGAAATGGCGCCTTCTTCTGCTTCGGATGAATCCCATGATTGCGGTGGCGATGCCTTCTGCCTGCCCTTCCATTCTTCCTTTCTTCTCGCCTTTCTTCTCGCCTTTCTTTTCGCCTTTCTTTTCGCCTCTTCTCTCGCCCATGTCGAGCAGATACTGGTCGTATGACGATACATCCCTTGCCATGTCGTTGTGCTCCTTTTGCCTTGGTTTCAAATTCATTCCAGTTGCCATGTTGATGATCTCGTACGCCTCCGCCGGCATGTCGAGGAACGACGGATCCGTGCGCATCTCATGCCTTAATTGCCTGTGGTTGCGCGCGTA
>JAGCSE010000303.1 GCA_017964325.1 Victivallales bacterium
GGAACTATTTTCTTTAAAAAACGTCTCAAGGCTGTATATTGGTTATGTGAAAGAAACAATTGACACCATTTTTGTTCTAATTAGAACAAATGAACGGAGAAAACATGAAAACACACAAAATAATCGCCAGCGCCCTGTCGGTCATCTGCCTCATGGGGTGCTCACCAAAAGAAAATACACAATCGACAGGTCAAGTTGTCGCCATCAAAGTCAAAACAGCAACGCTCACGCCAATGCGGTTCCGCCGCCAGATACAGGTCCAGGGCTGCATCCAACCTGTCAACAGCGCGAAAATCGCCGCCCGCATGGCTGGCAGCATCGATGCGTTGAAAGTGAAGGAAGGCGACCGCGTCAAAAAAGGCGACATCCTTTTCCAGACAGACCAAGTCAATTTGCAGAACCAAGTCCTGATCGCGGAACAGAATCTGAAAGTCGCCGAAGAAAACAAAACCATTGCGGAAGCCGACCTGAAGATTGCCCGCACCAATTTGGAGAAGGCACGTCTCGACTACGAGCGAGACGAAACGCTTTTCAAACGCAATGTCATCACCCAAAAGGACTTCGAAAGCGCCACCGTGACATGGAAAAACGCCCAGGCGACGACCGAGAAGACGGAAACCGCCCTGTCCTATCGCGATGTTCTGATCAAGCAGTCGCAGACAAGTCTTGACATCGCCCGCAAGAATCTGGCGGACTCCATCATCCGCGCCCCCTACGACGGCGTCATCACGGCCAAGTACCATGAGACAGGTGAATTTGTCTCCAACGGCATGGCCGTTCTCGCGTTGGAGGACCAGACGCATCTGGAAGCATCCCTTTACCTCAGCTCCATCTACTATCCGCTCCTTTCCACTGAAACGACTGTCGTCCTGTCGCTCCGCGGCCAGGAACTTTGCCGCGCCAAGCTCAGCTACATCTCCCCCTGCATCGACTCCACGACGCGCACATTTGAAATCAAAGCCGCCCTGCTCTCCCAGCCCAACCTCATCAGCGGCACATTGTGCGATGTCACCGTCATTCTGGCGGAACGCGACGGCGTTGGCCTGCCTTCGGACGCCGTGCTTTCCCGCGCGGACGGCAAGTCCCTCATCTTCGCCGTCAATAACTCACTGGCAGAAGAAATCCTTGTCACGACTGGATTTACAACAGATGGGGTCACGGAAATTCTTCAGGCGGACAATTTGAAAGACCGACAATTCGTCATCGAAGGCCAGTATTTCCTCAACGACGGATCGCACGTGGAAATGCAATAGTACAAAGGACATAAGTGACGAAAGGGACAGTTTTTCCACCCATTTAAACACCATTACGACCATGTCAATAAGTGAACTTTCAGTCAAACGAAAAGTTGCCGTTTGCGCGTTTCTTTTCATGCTGCTCTTCCTCGGCATAAAAATGTACAGGGCAATCAGCATCGACTCCCTGCCGAAATTCGACGTCCCTTACGTCGTCATCACGACCATCTACCCGGGGGCCTCGCCGGAGGAGATGGAAGTCGATGTCGTCAAACGCATTGAAGACGCGGTATCCTCCATCGACGGTCTGAAGCACACAACCTGCGTCTGCATGGAGAACGCCTCCGCCGTCACAATGGAATTCGTCCTCGGCACGGACGTCGATATCATGATCCACGAAGTCCGCGAAAAAATCAACACTATCATCGAGGACTTCCCCAGCGGCGTCGAGACGCCGACCTTGAGCAAAGTCAACATCAACGCTATCCCAGTCGTCACAATGTTCCTCACTGGAACACATTCAATAGACGATCTTTACGACTATGCGGACGAAACGCTCTCCAATCAGTTCTCCAGCATTCCAGGCGTCGGCGAAGTTCGAATCCACGGCGGTAACGAGATGCAGCTCCATGTCATCCTCGACCGCCGGAAACTCGCGGACAGCGGCCTGACCATCGAGAAGATCATCTCCCGCATCTCCGCCTCCAACATAAAGCTGCCAGCCGGCCACATCCGCGAAAACGGCCGAGAAATGTCCGTCACGTATGATGCGGAATACCGCGACATCCAGTCCATGAAAGACATCGAAATCTCCTCCAATGCCGGCAAGCGCATCTATCTGGGCGACATCGCCGACATCAAGCTCATGTCCAAGGAGATACGCCAGTTGGCGTATCTGGACGGACAGCCCGCCGTCCAGCTTGAAATCGTCAAGCGGAGCGACGCCAACGCCGTCAAGGTCATCGGCGAGGCGCACAAGCGGTTCGAGCAAATCGTCAACGGCGGCGAACTGCCGGGCGGCATGAAGCTCAACTGGTTCAAGGATTCGGGCGAATTCATCCAGTCGTCCGTCAATGACGCATGGTCCAGCATCCTCCTCGGCATCATCCTGACGGCCACCCTGCTCTTCCTGTTCCTCCACGACATCAAATCGACGTTCATCGCCGCCATCTCCATGCCGGTCTCCATCGTCATCTCCTTCATTGCAATGAAAGGTCTTGACTACACATTCGATATGATGACGCTCGTCTCGCTCGGCTGCTCGGCTGGCGTGCTCGTCACCAACGCCGTCGTCGTATTGGAGAACATCTTCAAGCGGATGCACGAAGGAAAGAGCGCGGCGGACGCCTCCATCCAGGGGGCGGGCGAAGTCGTCATCGCCGTCGCCGCCAGCGCGCTCACAAACGTCGTTGTGTTCGTGCCTGTGGCGATGATGTCCTCCGTCGTCGGCCTGCTCATCTCACCTTTCGCGGGCGTCATGGTCGTCGCGACGTTGGCGTCGCTGTTCGTCAGCTTCACGCTCACGCCGATTCTCGCGTCAATCCTCTACGCGAAAGGCGAACGGAAGCCCGGCAGAATCATGCGGGCCATTTTCTCCGTATGGGACGTCGGCTACAACGCCGTCGAAAAACTGTTCATCAAGACCATCGGCCTGACGCGGCGCCATTGCTGGCTGGTCATCATCCTCTGCGTCGGCGTTTCCGTGGCCTTGCTTAAACTGGCTTTGCCGCACGTCAGCATGTCGTTCTTCCCGTCCTTTGACAAAGGCGAGCTGAGCGTCACGCTCGAATATCCCGCCAATACGGCCTTAAGCGTCGCACGGGACCGCACATTGGAAATCATCAAAGAGTTGCAGGCCAAACCGGAAGTCACGTCAATCGGCGCCACCATCGGCTATGTCAACTCCGTGCCAGGCAAAGTCTCCGAAGGCGTCTATCTGGCTGACATCAGCCTGAACCTCCTTCCAAAAGGCAAACGCCAAAGCCTTGAAGATTTCGCGTTTGAGTTGCGCAAGTTGTTCGCGCAGAAGCATAACCTTCTCTATGCCGTCAACATTCCGAATCCTATCGGCTCCGCCGGCGCTGAAATCAACTTCGACATTCTCGGCCCCGATTTTTCCGTCCTACAAAAGGAGGCCAACCGCGCCATGAAACTGCTGCAGGAATCCGGCCTCGCCAGTGACATCGACTCCAGTATCCGCGCCTCCAAACCGCGCGTCAACATCCGACCGGACCGCGCCATCCTCCGCAACCTCTCCCTCTCGGAATCCGCGTTGGGCACGACGGCCCTTGGATTCTTCGACGGCGTCGAGGCGGGAACGTTCAAAGTCGGAACGCGCACATACGACATCCGCGTCAAAACCAATGAGATGGAGCATTTCGACGACATGGAGAACATCACAATCGCCAACATAAACGGCCATCCAGTCGCCATCTCCGCATTCGCTGAACTGGAATCGTCGCCGGTCTCCATCTCCATGTTCCGGCAGGACAAGCAGCGCGGCGCGCGAATCTACTGCAACTCCGCCAACGGCGGCACGATGGGCGACATCATCAACCTGCTGAACGCCAAGTTCAAAGACCAGCTGCCACAGGGCTACACGCTCCACTACGCCGGCCAAATGGAGATGATGGGCGACGCGACGCAGGATTTCATCGACACGTTCGTAATCGCCATCGCCCTGACCTATCTGCTCATCGCCGCTCTCATGGAATCATGGGTGCGACCATTCCTTATTCTTTTCACGATTCCACTCGGCTTCGTCGGTTTGTTCACGATTATATGGCTGGCAGGCGCGTCGCTGTCCATGGTCGGCATGCTTGGCGCCGTCATGATGATCGGCATCGTCGTCAACAACGCCATTCTCATCATGGATGAAACTTCAGCCTTGACCAATCAAGGATTGTCCGCCCATGAAGCCATGCTACAGGCCGCAAAATCGAAATTCCGCCCCATCGCCATGACCTCCATCGCTTCCGTCTGCGGCATGCTGCCGATGGCGTTCGGAACAGGACTCGGTTCGGAACTGCGCTCCAGCTGTGGTCTCGGCGTCGTCGGAGGATTGATCTATTCCGCTGTCATGACGCTCTATCTGATTCCCGCCCTGTACTTTGCATTTGTAAAAGACAAAAAGGCCTAAAGCCAAAAGCAAATACCAATCCCTCCAATCAAAAACGCACCGCCGCCGTCGTTAATCGCTTTTGGAGCTGAAAGCAGCAAGCTCTTTTCAAGCAATAAGACGACGGCGGCGAGGCCATCTGATTAATCTGTCTTATCTGTGCTGTCTTTTACATTAATCCTTTCTGTTTCATCAACGGGACGGTCACATCCAGCTTGTTGCTCGTCAGCGTCACGACGCCGCATTCCAACGCCTTGTCCAGCGTCGCTTCGTCGTCGATGCCCCAGCTGTCGATTTCAATGCCCATGTCGTTGAAAGCCTTGACCTCCTCCTTCACGACTTTGGAAATATGGATTCCTATGCGATTCATGATCTTATAGGAACCGGGGATGAAATTCGCCATGTCGCATTCGCGGAAGCCGTGCAGGAACAGATTACGGTCAATCGAATGCAGATAATGCAGCTGTGCGATGATGAAACTGATGAATGAGCACGACTGCAGTTTGCCGCGCTTCTTCAGTTCTTCATAGCAAATATCCGCGCATTTCGGATTCGGATCCTTGATTTCGCAGGCGATGAAAATATCGGGTTTCCTGCTGAGAATCAAATCCAGAACCTCCTGCAACGTCGGAATTTGCGTCCCAGCAAACTGTTCACCCTTCCATTTTCCGAAATCATACGTGCGGATTTCGTCGAACATCAGGTCGTTGATGACGCCAGTATGGTCGCAGCAGCGTCCGATCTTGCCGTCATGGCTGATGACAGGCACGCCGTCTTTTGTCAAATGCACATCGAACTCCACAGCGGAAACGCCCATTTCAATCGCCTTCTCAAACGAAATCAACGTGTTTTCAGGATACGAGCCACAAAAACCGCGATGTCCAATCAGAATCGGCTTCGTCAACATGTCAACTTTCCTTAATCTTATTTAATTTCTTTCCTGCAACATCCTACGGTATTCCGTATTTTCACGTTGCAACTCTTCAATCCATTTCTTCTGCCGCATGGCATGGTCCTCCAGCAGCCTCACCTTCAGTTGGAGCATCTCCTTTTCATCCTTGCGGCCACGCACTTGCAAGGCTTGCAGCACAACGTCGGAATTGCGCTCAATCGCCGTCTGGATATCCTTCGTAATTTCATCCTTCGCATCCGTCTGCTTCAGCGCCTGCTCATAGTGCCATAACGCCAGAAGTTCATGATTTCCAAGACGTTCATAAATAGTCGCCAACTGCAGATGACTGTCGCGGACGCGTTCATCCCTGCGAATGGACGTCTCGAACGCCGCAATCGCATCTTCATTCTCCTCCTTCTGCATAGCCGAAATGCCGCGACGGTAATCCACATCCTCCTTGCGGCAACCGCATGCCATGAACACAATGGCAACGAAAATAACTATGCCCCGTTTTCCCTTCACGACAACCTCTCCGACAACGCGTCCAGCACTCCAGGCCGGGCAATCCATACCGATGCGTTCAACGCCCAGCAGCGTTTCGACGTCGTGTCCAAATCAAATGCGCCGTTTGACAGGTCGCACGACATCGTCATCCCGTTCAGCATCCGTCCGACGATGTCCAATCGACTCATCATCGGCAGTACACCACCGATGTCCCACAATTTCATGTGGCCGAGATACGCCTCCGCCTTGCCGCTCATGACGCTGGCCAACGCCTGCACGGCGCTTCCGCTGGACATGACGGGATTCTTCAGCGCAATCGTCTCCTCCCTTGTGAATTTCTGTCCGAGCATCAGCATGCCGCCGTCCGTCCAGATGTCCGACGGCTTCTCCAATGCCGCCCATTTGAACCCCGCAACAACATCCGTCAACGCAAATCCTTGTGTATAAAGCACATTGTCCCCATCCGTCACGAGCATTTCACGCGTATCAGGCAGAATCACGGCGCCGTCAGTCAAAACGCCTTGCTGCATATAGCCGATGGAAACGCCCCATGTCGGAAAGCCATGCGCGAACGGCGCCGTCCCGTCGATTGGATCCACCACCCAACAGCGACCTTTCAGCGCGGAAGCCAAATATTCCGCTCCGCATGACAGAACCGTCTCCTCTCCAATGAAATACGACCCGTCGTCCAGCTTCTGGAGATTCGTCTTCAAAAAATCTTCGTTGCGCGCGTCAACTGCCGTCACCAACGACCCGTCATATTTGTATTCATATCCGATTCCCGCCCGCTGACGGTGCGACACGGCGAATCGTGCGCAATCCATTGCAAGTTCACAGATTTCATTCCTGTTCCAACCACTCATCTTCCATTTCCTTAATATATCACAGCGACATCGCGCCCCCCGTCAAGCTCTTTTCAACCGACGTTGCGCCTTGTCCAGCAACCCTTTCAGTTCCCCTAGAAGCAGTTTTCGCTTTTCACTGCCCTGCTCTCCTGAGGCTCCTGCAATCCGACCGACGTATGATCGCAGTATCCGCGCCATCGGCAACTTTTCACACACAGTCAGCAGGCTGTCCAATGTATCAACGAACATTCGGTTCTTCGAATCTTCATTCAACACCTCCAAAATCATGACTTCCCGCGCAATGCACGCCAGCAAGTCAGAAAGAATCGACAACGCCCCCTGCTGTGGCAGCCCCAAAAAAGAGCTCGCACCTTGTGCTAATTCACTGAAAAACTGTTCCTGTACAATGGCTTCCATCGCTACTGTCATCGTTATTTGTCATGGAATTTCGGCACCAACTGCCTGTCCATCATCTGTTCATATAGATGTATGTACGCCTGCGCCGTCACATTATGTGTAAACTGCGCCTTCGCCTCCTTCATGATGCGGGCGATCTGCTCGCAACGCACGTTCACAGGCAGCGCATTGAATCTCATCGCTTCATCGATGGCCCACCGCAAGCCAGGCGCATCATAGAATTTGAACATGAAGCCATTGCCCGTACCTTTCGTCAAATCAATGTGCTGCACCGTATCATGGATGCCGCCTGTGTCATGGACGACTGGCAGGCTGCCGTATATCGGCCCAATCATCTGCGGCAGACCACATGGCTCGAATTTCGACGGCATCAGCACGAAATCGCTTGCCGCATAGCCAAGATGCGCCAATTTTTCGTTGAACGGATGCACCGCCACGCGATCGTCGAATCCATGCATACGGATGATATCATAGAAATACGTCTGGAAAGGACCGTCCGCAACGATGGCCACTTGTAGATCACGCTCCCAGTAGTCGTGGATGATTTGGTAGAGGATTTCTGTCAGCAGTTGCGGCCCCTTCTGGATGGGATCCAACCGCGACGGCCAGTAGAACAATGGTGCATCCGCGTTCTCCTTCAGCCCCAACGCCTTCTGGAACTCCAGCTTGTTGATTTTCTTCTTTTCAAAATGGTTTTCAGGGGAATACACGGCCTTCAGCGCAGGATCATTGGTGGTATTGAACTCCGGATCAGGCGCATTCAGAATGCCTTCCGCACAATGATGGTAGTATTTGTTTTTGATTTCTTCGCGCACGTGATACGGAATGAAATCATGGTAGCCCTGCACGATTTCCTGTAGGAACGTCGGACTCACCGTGTTGATGAAATGCGCCCCGAAGATGCCACTGGCCAGCAGATCAACGCGATTGTTGCGACGTGATTCCGCATAACCATACGGCTGACGCGTGAAATACAGATTGCACCAAAACGGCTCCGTGTCGATTTCATAGTCCTCAATCCGCTCCAACGTTGTTTCTACCGTGTGGATGTTGTGAACAGTGAACAGACTGCGGATTCCCAAAATGCGTGCGAACGACGGTATCAGCCCTGTCATCCAATCATTGCAGTGGATCAAATCTGGGTTCACTTCTGGAATGATGGTGTTGATGACTTCGCGCTGGAATGCAAGGCTTCGCTGGAGGCATTCGTCCGTCGTGCAGCCATAGACGCGATTGCTTGTATTGAATAGGCGGCTGGAGGCGAGATGAACGCGTTTCACATGGTCGGCTTCGCCGCCTTGAATGACCTCCCGCAGCATCCGCTGGTTGGCCTCCTCGCGATCGGTGTAGTCCGTCTTGTACATTTGGCGGTAGTGCGGAATGGCCACATGGACGTCCGCGCCAAGATCGTACAACGCCTTCACAAGCGTCGCCGACACGTCGGCCATGCCGCCGGCCTTTGCGCTCAAATGCGTGGAAATGTTGCCCATTCCCGCCGGAATATACGTAATTTCAGGTGTTACGACCAACACCTTGATTTTGCGTTCATTTACATTTGCATTCTTGTTTTTCGCCATCTTCTTCGCCTATTCTGACCATAGCCTTGCCACAATTGGGTCGAACTGTGTTTTTCGGCCTCCTTTAACTTTATCCTAAATCATTTATTTGTCAAATTTTCCACAGATTATTGTGAATCTCAAATGGCTTCATCAGAAAAAAACAAAAAAATGCCCCAAATCACTTGCACAATGAACAAATCCAGTATTATATTATTGAGTGTTCTTTCAAGTTTGAAATAATTCCGATTGGAACTTTACTTAAATAAATAAGACTTCATGAACCAGTTCGCATTTACAGCCAAGTATTATTACTGGGCCTTCTATTTTAGAAGCCCAGCTGATAGGCTTTTCGCTGTAAAGAGGTCTTTTTTGACAACCGGTGCATGACCGGATGAACCGCCAACCAGAAGATTTTCAAAACCGCCAGTGAAAAGCCACCGGCGGTTTTTTTTGTGCTAACATTCACTTTTTTCGATATATACAAAAACAAAGGAACCACAGCCATGATTGTCATTCTGAAAGAAAATCCAAATCCACGCCAATTGAACAATCTCAAGAACTGGATTGTCAGCCAGGGCATCACCATCCATGAATCGCAAGGCGTCAACCAGTTGATTCTCGGTCTCGTCGGCGATACGACGGGAATCGACATCGATCTCATCAAGGCATTGGACATCGTCGAAGACGTGAAACGAATCCAAGACCCATACAAAAACGTCAACCGTAAGTTCCACCCATTGGACACAGTCGTCGATGTGAACGGCTTGAAAATCGGCGGAGGCCATTTCCAAATCATCGCCGGTCCATGCTCCATCGAATCAGAAGAACAGATAGTCGAAGTCGCAACAGCCGTCAAAAAGGCTGGAGCTACGTTGCTTCGCGGCGGTGCGTTCAAGCCACGCACCTCCCCCTACGCCTTCCAAGGCCTGCGGCAGGACGGCATCAAACTGCTACTTGAGGCAAAGAAAATCACAGGGCTCCCAGTCGTCACGGAAATCATGGACATCTCACAGCTCGACCTTTTCGCCGATGTCGATGTCATCCAAGTCGGAGCACGCAACATGCAGAATTTCGAGTTGCTGAAGAAGCTTGGCAAAACGACCAAGCCAATTTTGCTTAAACGTGGCCTTGCCAACACGATACAGGAACTGCTCATGAGCGCGGAATACATTATGGCCGGCGGCAATCCCAACATCATCCTCTGCGAACGCGGCATCCGCACATTTGAAACCGCCACGCGAAACACACTCGACATCTCCGCAATTCCCGTCATCAAAGGCATGAGCCACCTGCCGATCGTCGTCGATCCCAGCCACGCCACTGGCATTTCCAAACTCGTGCCAACGATGTCGCTGGCCGCCACCGCCGCCGGAGCGGACGGACTCATCATCGAAGTCCACAATGATCCTGAACATGCCCTCTGCGACGGTCCGCAGTCGCTTCTGCCCGAAACGTTCGCGGAACTTGTCAAGAAAATCACAAAAATCCGCGAAGCAATCGCATAATTTATTGGGAGCACGTGACATGAACATTAGCATCATCGGTCTCGGCCTCATCGGCGGCTCCATGGCAAAAGCCGTCAAAACGCACACGGAACACACCGTCTATGGCTGCGATAAAATCGAATCCATCCAGCTCCGCGCCAAAATGGTCGAAGCCATCGACGATCTGCTGACATCCGCCATTCTCAAAAAATGCGACATCGTTCTGATCGCCCTCTTCCCTGACGCCGCAGTCGAATGGCTGAAGGAAAACGCCTCGAAAATCCGTCGCGACGCGATGGTCTTCGACTGCTGTGGCAACAAGCAGAAAGTCTGCGAAGCAGGTTTTGAACTTGCTGAAAAACATGGATTTACATTCATCGGTGGCCATCCCATGGCTGGCATTGAACGCTTCGGTTTCGCAGCCGCCCAGCCGAATCTTTTCCACCGCGCCTCCATGGTGCTCGTCCCAAAAAGCGGCACGCCCATCGAAATCATGGCCGCCGCAAAGGCATTCTTCCTCTCGCTCGGTTTCGGCCGCATCACCATCACAACTGCGCAGGAGCACGACCGCGTCATCGCCTACACTTCCCAGCTGGCCCACGTCCTATCCAGCGCCTACATCAAAAGCGACACCGCCATGTCGCACACAGGCATTTCCGCCGGCAGCTTCCGAGACATGACGCGTGTCGCCACCCTCCAGCCGGAAATGTGGGCGGAACTCTGTCTTGAAAACCGCCAGTCCATGCTCAACGAACTCAACGGCCTCATCAACCGCCTCGGCCAGTATCGCGACGCCATCCAGGCCAATGACTACGAAAAGCTCCGTCTGCTCCTCCACGAAGGCAGCCAGCGAAAAGCGGAAGTGGACAAGCTCACCGCAAGATGAGCCCTCTGCCACAATGCTCCGTCCAATAAGTCCCAACCGTCCCAGTTGTCCCATTTCATCAATATAAAGGCCTCTCCATGAACCTTGAAGACTACCGCAAGCAAATCGACTCCATCGATGATGACATCCTCAAACTGTTCCTCAAAAGAATGAACATCGCGGGCGACATCGCCAAGTTCAAGAAAGAACAGCACTTAGGAATCAGCCATCCAACCCGCGAACGCGAAATCATCATCCGTCTCGCACGTGCGGCGGGGCCTGAATTCGCAAGTTATGTCCAAATGCTATACGGCACATTGTTCGATGTCAGCCGCGCCCACCAGCATCAGCTAAACTCCGAACCAGGCCAACTTTCTGCCCATCTTAAAACCGCATGGGAAAATTCCTCCCAAAACACGCTACCGCAATTGGCAACCGTCGCCTGCCAGGGCACGGAGGGAGCCTATTCCGGCCTTGCGGCTGGCCGTTGCTTCCAACTGCCCGACATCACGTGGTTCCGTAATTTCGAAGGTGTCGCACAAGCCGTTAAGAAAGGACTTTGCGACTACGGCATCCTGCCGGTCGAAAACAGCACATACGGCACCGTCAATCCCGTCTATGACCTCATGCAACAGCACCGCTTTTACATCATCAAAAGCATCCGACTGCATGTACAGCATTCGCTTCTCGCCCTGCCAGGTGTAAAGATGAACGAAATCCGCGAAATCGTCTCCCATCAGCAGGCCATCGGCCAATGCGACCGTTTTCTCAGCGCTTTACCCAACGTCAAAGTAACGCCCGTCGCCAACACCGCCATCGCCGCCAAACTCGTTGCCACATCCAACCGCCGTGATCTCGCCGCCATCAGCAGCCACGACTGCGGTCGTCTCTACAATCTCGACGCCTTGCAGGAAGGCATTCAGGACAATGGCAACAACTACACGCGTTTCATCTGTATTACCAAAGACTTGACGATTCTGCCAGGAGCCAGCCGCATCAGTCTTGTCATGTCATTGCCGCACCGCCCAGGCTCGCTCTACTCCGTCATCGCCAAATTCGCCGCCCTCGGTCTGAACCTCCTGAAATTGGAAAGCCGTCCCGTTTCGGGCAGCGACTTCGAGTTCCGCTTCTATTTCGACCTCGCAGCCACGGAGTGCTCTCCCGCCGTCCTCAACCTCATGAACGAACTCGAACACGAATTGGACGATTTCACCTTCCTCGGTTGGTACAATGAAGCATAATGGGGGGTCCCGCATGCGTCCCGCCTGCGGGTGGGGGTCCCGCGTGCGTCCCGCCTGCGGGTGGGGGTCCCGCGTGCGTCCCGCCTGCGGGAAAAAGACCGCTTCACATTGGCAAATCTCAATTTTTGGATTAGAGTAATACAATTATGTATTTATGATTTCAAAACAAAAGGAACTACCATGAGTGACATCGCCAAAACTGCCTCCCACCCCTTCGCCAAGCAAAGCACGCTTTTCAGGCATGCCTACTGCAAAGGCATTATGCTTTCGATACTTGCAAACACGGTATTGCCTAAAGCGATACGCCTGGAACAATGCGAAACAACCTTGGCAAAAATTCGCAGCACACTTGGCATCCAGTTGCAGGAAAGCAACGAATCCTACATCCAGAACATCGCCACGACGGAAATCGAACAAGTGCTCAACATACTGCGCCATGAATTGACAAACAACGTCTCCCTCGCCGCCTTCCTCTATGAAATTACGTTCTACCAACAGGCAAGTTTCCGCAACGATGCGGCCTTCCAGAAAGTCTGGCAGTCTTTCGTCGATGATCTGAATTTCCCAAAGGATTCCGCTCCAGCACTTTGGAACGCTTGTCAAACACTAGCCAACTGCCAGTTCCCGTCTTTGGACATCCCCCTGCTTTCATGGCTGTGCGGCATCTGCGGCATCAGTTGGGCGGATGTCGCGGCCATCTTCTTAGGCAAATCCAACCTCAAGGAAAACATGACAATCATGCTCCCCGGCAATGTCCCGCTGGAACTCGCATGGTGTCCCGCCGGCGTTTTCATGATGGGCAGCCCTGAAAAAGAAGCCGAACGCGACGGCGATGAACCACAACATCAAGTGAAAATCTCCAAGGGCTTCTGGATGGGAATCTATCCCGTCACGCAAAAGCAGTTCAAGGCCGTCATGGGCCGCAATCCGTCAAACTACGACAGCTTTGAAAACCATCCCGTTGAAAACGTCACGTGGTTCGATGCCAAAGAGTTCTGCATGAAGGCCACCGACCAGTCCACGAAACTCCCCGACGGCTATGCCTTCGACCTTCCGACCGAGGCCCAGTGGGAATACGCCTGCCGCGCAGGTACCACCACCACCTTCCACTTTGGCGACATCCTCAATGGTTTACAAGCGAATTGCGACGGCACAAGACCATTCGGAACCACGCAGGAAGGCCCCAACATCGACTGCACTTGCGATGTTGGCAGATACGCTCCCAACGCATGGGGCCTCTATGACATGCACGGAAACGTATGGGAATGGTGCAATGACTGGTATGGCCCGTATCAGGAAGGCTTCACCGTAGATCCGCAGGGTGCCGAAACTGGCACGCAGCGCTCCGAACGCGGCGGCAGCTGGCGGAACGCCGCCAAACGCTGCCGCACCGCCATCCGTCGCAAAAGCGCACCGGAAGACGTCTATGACAACCTCGGTTTCCGCGTCATTCTCATATCCACAAAGAACTGAATACATTATTGTTATAACATATATTTTCAAGCCCTCCAGCGCCTCTAGCCTATCTAGCGCCTCTAGAGCTTCTAGCACCTCTAGCACCTCTAGCCTATCTAGCGTCTCTAGAGCTTCTAGCAAAAAATCATTATGAAAGCCACCATATTCCAACCGCCCTATCCCATGCACCATGAGTTGCAGGAGACATTAGACTGGCAGACCAGCCGTCTCGCCGCCATTCCCGCAGGCTCCGTCGATCTTGTCATCCTTCCGGAAAACTCCAATGTAACAGGCTATAGGGATTTGGAAGAAATGCTCAGCATCCTCCGTGGTCCGAGCGTAACATACGTCCAGACACTTCAAAAGGAAGCGGACCGCATCGGTGCCGTCATCATGGCGGGTCTCATGACACAGGATGAAAAAGGCGTCCTCCGCAACCAGCTCGGCGTGTTCCAGCCTGGCAAACCCGCCATCACCCCCTACACGAAAAACCATCTCGTCGTGCCCGAACTGAAAAAGGGAATCAAGCCTGGCGACGAGGCCAACTTGTTCGAAATCAACGGTGTCAAATACGGCTGTGCCATCTGCTACGATTTCTATTTCCCCGAACTTTTCTGCCATTACGCAAAACTGCGTGCTGATGTCGTCGTCATCGTCAGCCACCAGCGGCAAGAGCCGACGGAGAATCTGGAATTCCTCACGCGGGCCCGCGCCTTTGACACAGGCTGCACGATTCTCCGTTCCGCCCCCGCGATGGACAATCCCGCCATCGGCGGTCGTTCCATCGCCGTCGCCCCCAACGGCAAAGTCATCGCAGACGCTGGCGGGACGCCCGGCGTCATTAGTTTTGATTTCGACCCACATGCGCGTTTCATCCGCCCCGCATCCTACACTGAAACCGACCGTGTCGTCGATTACCGCGAATCCCTCCAGCCCGCCTGCCGTCCGGAACTGTATTTCAAGTAAAATGCCTGTATCACAATTTACAAAAATATTTTCAAATTATATTAGATAACAAGAGTATTAAAAACTGTTTTTAATTTTTACAGTCTAAAAAAGACAACTAACGATAAGGTGCAGAATAATCCCACACCTTATCGTCTTTTTTTCTGCTCTCGTCTCTTGTCAGACTATGTAATGGCAGTAATGTACTGGTATATCAATAACTTTAGAAAAACAAGATAAATTTGAACATTTTTTCTCACAATTATGATTGATTATTGTGAGAAAAATCGTGTTATGAGATTGCAAATTCTATTTACCTATATAAATTATAAGAAAAGTAGAAAATATGATCTATAGGGATTTTCTTCCGAATATTTAATTGTAACATTTATTTGTTAGTGGACAATGGACAATTCAACAGGCATACAAAATGACGGGCAGGAATGGACACTCGACTCCTTGTCTCAATCCATACGGCAACTCCATGAGCATTTGGCAGCAAAAGCAAAGCACGCCATCAATATCTCTCTGACGTTGAGGAATTGGCTCATCGGATTCTACATCGCTGAATACCAACTACATGGTGCAGACAGAGCAAAATATGGAGAAAAGGTTGTTGTCACATTGGCTCAAATATTGAAGGGAATCTCAAACTGTAGCCGTCAAGAATTATATAAGTATATTTTATTCTATAAGTTATATCCCCAAATTGTCGGGACAGTGTACCGACAATTACCAGAACACCTGATTCAATTGTTTCCATTGCCAATTGTCGGGACACTGTCCCGACAATTAAACCAGAAGGATTATTCATCTGACAATTTAGTTAGTAAATACTATACTGAACTTCTTTTCCTTTTGTCATATAGTCATTTCGATCTTCTTATTGATGTGGAAAATTCCACTGCTAGATCATTCTATGAAACTGAGTGCATTCGCGGATGCTGGTCTGTCCGCGAATTGAAACGCCAGATTGGTTCGATGCTTTATGAGCGCACGGCTCTGTCGTCAAACAAGCGGAAAATGACCCAACTTGCCAATGCCAATGCGGAACACGACACACTTGCAATGACTATCCGCGACCCGTATGTGTTCGATTTTATTGGCTTGAAGGCCAGAGAAATCGTCAGTGAAAAATCACTGGAAGATGCCTTGATAGGAAAACTACAGGATTTCCTCCTGGAACTCGGAAACGGCTTTTGCTTCGAGGCACGCCAAAAGCGGATTCTCATTGGAGACGAATATTTCCAGGTTGATTTGGTATTCTATCACAGGATTCTCAAGTGCCACATTCTAATTGACTTGAAAGACGAACCATTCTCACATGAGAACATTGGTCAACTAAACTCGTATGTCGCATATTATGCAAAACACAAGATGACTGAAGGCGACAATCCCCCCATCGGAATCCTCCTTTGCACCCAGAAGAACAACGAACTGGTGGAGTATGCTTTGGCGGGGCTGAACCAGAAGATATTCGTCTCAAAGTACCAATTGGAACTGCCATCCAAACAGGATATGGAGGAATTCATACGCCATAACCGCGCCGAACTTGAACAAGGAGACTAGGCTCATTTGAAAAAGAAGAAATAACGATCTCCACAAACAGCTAATTCACCATATCACAACAAAAGTTTTCAAAACGACAAACGATTGAAGGCGCGGTGGATGGCCTTGTCATGGTATTTGTCCTCTTCGGAAGCCAGATCCGTTTCCGTATAGCCGCTTGATATACGTTTCACCGAAACACGCATATCCTTGATTTCAAACGAAATACGCCATGTTCTGTAAGCCAGGGCCAGTTCGCCTATCGGCAACGTCAACAAACGATGGCGTGTGGCATCCAGCGGCTCGTAGCCAAGCTGCGTCAACGCGAACTGCCGCAGACAAGACACGCCATGCGACTCCAGCCACGACACCTGCCGTTGCGCCGTTTCGGAAAACTCCACGGTGTATTCATGGCCTTCCTCCTCCCCTGTCCAACCTAATGCAGCATCTGGAAATGAGTCGGCATAAGGCAGATACGGCTTCACATCCAATATCGGCGTGCCATCGAGCAAATCATGGCCCGTTATCCAGATTTCGCTTTTTTCTATCTGTTGCAGACGGACGGCGCTCATGCCGATTGGATTCGGACGATATGGTGAACGGCTCGCGAACACACCGACTTTTCGTTCGACATGGCGTGGCGGCCGCACCTTCAGATGCCATCCCACATTTTGATGAAACCAATACAGCACCCAAATGTGGCTGAAGCCTTCCAGATCCGCAAGTCCTTCCGTATATTCGGGATACAGACGAATCACACCCACATTGTCGCCTGCGACGACTCCCTGCCGCGGCACGTCGTATGGATATCGCGCCGCGCTGTTGAAAACACCTATCGGTCTGATTTGCAGAGTGTTCGGTTCCATTCCATCCATTCATGCAGGAGCATGCCCCTCCCAATCAGACCACTTCAATCAACCGTGCGTCGCCACGGAAGCCGCCGCCTGTGACATATTGCATCTTGCCGGGCACCAGCTCGCCTTCGTAGTTGAAATGCAAGTGGCCTGTAATCAACGCCTTGATCAATGGCTCGTTTTTCACGTATTCGATGAATTCATTCGTCGCGAAATACGGTTGCTGCTGTTTGCGGCGATGCGCGTCATAACAGGCCATCTTCTCGGCGGGGCAACCGCAGACGTAGGCACATGCGTTTTTGCGGCGAAGCATCATCTCGTCGTATAAATCCGGCGTGTAGATCGGATTGTGCATCAGCAACAGAATCGGCAAGCCCTTCGCGACTTCCGCCTTCAAGGCCGCCAATTGGCTCCACAGGAAATAGTAGTAGCCGTTATCGACGCCGACGAGATTTACGCCGCCCACGACACGGGAGGCAAATTCCAAATCGTATTTGGTCATCGTCTGCACAAGATTGAACGACTGGTATTTGTAGGCCTCGTCCTCCCACGCTTCGCCGACATATTGGCTGAACTCGTGGTTGCCCGCGCATAGAAAATAGTCCGTCCTGTCCAAATACGACTTGCCGACCTCCACGTTCTTGTATGAGACGAAATCAATCAAATCGCCCGTGTGCAGCAGCAAGTCGCAGTTCCTGCTGCAGTAATCGACCATTTCATCAAGATTTTCCTGTATGCGGTTCGTGTCGCCGACAAACGCCTTGTGGCGGGCGGCAGCCAGATTGCGCTTACGCTCATTGTCGCGTTCGTCCGCAAGCGACAGATGGTTGTCGGTCGCATGCAGGAAACGCAACGGTTTCGGTAGTCCGATTTCAATCTTACTGTTTACGTATTTTACCATTTTTTATTATCTATCTATTTGTCTTTTTTTTCGTGAAAACCGCCATGAAACCAACGAACTGACGGAGAAGCCAACGGCGTTTCACCGTTGGCTGGCGCAGGCGGGACGCAAGCGCCACTCAATACCGCAGGATGCGCGTCTCCGCGAACTTCAACGGCACTTCCAGTTTATCAACCGCCTCGGCCGTCACCGCCTTGTCGGTCACGACATCATAGACGATGGTCTTCTTCGGCAACGACAACGTCACGGTACCATCTTTCGTGCCATGCAGAACCATGTTCATGCCATCTGTGTAGAAAACGCAGTCCGTATCCGTATAGAGATGGATGCCAGCACGATGCGCCGCCAGACGCGCCAACGCCCACGGATAGCGCGGCGTGCCGCAATAGATGGAATTTGCCCGCATGACGACCGCCGCCGAACCATCCGGCCATGTGGCCAGAATTTCGTCGCCGTCCATAGGCTTCACGGCCATCAGCAGCGGCGTCTTGCTCATGACGGGCCAGTTTTCTGGCAGGCCGAGTTCGCGGCCGCGTGCCGTCGCCGTCGCGGTGACAACCGCTTCCGAATTCTCCACGCGAACCAGTTCATAGCCCGTCAACGCCTTCGACGCCGCCAAATCCAATCCTTTCACAGGATCCATGATGCCCGGAGCATGCAGCCAGAAGACGAATTTGCCGTCAATCGCTTTCTTCAACTGCGCACGTTTCACATCATCCAACACCCACGGATTCAACATCATGAGCAATTTTGACTGAACTTTTCCTACCAATAGATCATCCAGCAAATACTGGCCAAATGCCGTGCCGAGGCGCGACGTTTCCAGACGCTGATGGCCGATCATCGGGCCGGACACACGCCCGCCATCCTTTGTGTAAGCGGCTGAATATTCGTCGAATACGACTGCAACTGACGGACGATACGGCATCGGCTTGGCCAGTTTCTGAATTTCCATCGGGCCAAGACGGCGCATCTCCTTCCAAAGTTCTCTGTCGTTGTACCATCCCAACGTGCACAGATCCATCCACCAGCAGGCCAGATTACGCACAATCTCTTCGCCTGTGTTGCGCAACAGCACCTGATGGGATTCCCACGGCGTCCTCACATAGTCGCTGAGACCGCCAAGCGAGCCGCCCGCAGCAAGATACGTCCGTGTATCGTCTTCAACAAGCCACATCTTGCCGGAATTCGTCACGGATTCGCAGACGGTCATGATATGACCACCGCCGCCAGACAGGCGGTCGTAGTACGACAGCGGCGAGCAGAGGATGTCGATGTCAGGGCATTCCAGCAGACGGCGCATGGCCAGATGGCCACATGCGCTCATGCGTCCCATCGTCGAAAATTCAAAACCATAACCATAGAAATAGACGGAGAGCTTATGCCCTTTCGTCGCATCGCGGACGACATGCGCGATGGACATCAGCGCGTCCGTCATCTCGTCTTGCAGGAAGAGATTGTGGTCCAACACGGGCTGCGCCTCGCCTGGCAGCAGCAGCATGCCATAGACGGCCGCTTCGCGCCGTTCCTTCGGCAGCGGCGTCACCGCCGTCGCCAACGTCACGTTCGGCTTCCGCCACGCTGCCTGCAACGCCGCGTCTGTCCCGTATTTCTTCGCCAGCCAGCGACGGAATCCAGACTGTTCGCAATCCGAATAGCCATGGAACTCCTGCTGCCAGCTGTCGCGATAGAACCATTCGCTCGTGTTCTGCGCACAGGGATGGTAGCCTGCCATTGTGTCTGGATATTTCGTGTCCATGTATTCGATCAATGCTCGAAGATGCTCGCCTGCCTCCTTCCGCCATTTCAGCGACGACACGCTGACGAGCGAGCCGTGGTTGATTTTGTTCTCCAGCCATTTCATCGTCTCGCCCGGATTCTCGTCCTTCCACCATTGCGGCGGCTCAAGTCCCACGCGCGGAATGATTTTCGCCTGCGGATTCGCCATCAAAACCTGTTCGACGACGGCATCCACCTGCCCCCAGTTCCGTTCTTCGCCTTCATTCGGCCACGGCATCGGAACGGACGGCGTGATGAAATCAACGCCCGCTTCATGCGCCAACGCCACCTGCGAACGGAACATCCCGCCTACCATATTGCTCCTCAAACGACGGATGAACACCGGCGACGCGGGGCGGTAGCCCGCAAAAACAAATCTGGTCTCGACATCGGTCTTGATCCATACTCTTACCGTATAAATGTGGCCAGCTTGCAAATTCATCGGCTTCGCGACCGTATAGAAATGGAAATCCGGCCATTTGCCGTTCGTCGGATCCTTTAGCGTGACATGGAGCGCAGAGCCGCCGTCGAGGCCGCCCGTCGGGTCGATGCCAAACGTACCGACCGTATTGCGTTCATCGCGCGGGAAATACATCCAGTCTTTCTCCAATTCATCGGGCGACTGGTTGAAATCATCAGCCTTGTAGAAGACGGTTCCATCTGCCTTGTCAATCACTTCAAAACGGTCGAGCCAGATATTCGTCGGCTTGTGATCAAAACGGAAATGCATCGTCAATGGCGTGTTGCCAGGCTCTTCCACCGCCGTGTCGAACTCAATCCACTGCCCGCCGGGCTTGACGAGAAGTTGCTGCGCTTCCGGGCCACCGAAAAACCAACGTGCCCGCACGGGAACGCCATCGACCTGCAGCTGCGGAACGCCGTCGGCTACCCGCACCCGCACATCCGCCGCCATCACGCTCAATCCGCACACAGCCAGCAAAACATTCATCAGTTTCATCGTTTTCTCCATGGATATTTTTGAAAAACAATTTTTTGAGATTTCAGCATCATACTTTACATTAGATTAATGGTTTCTTCCTGTCAAACAAGGCGTTTTTTATGAAAAAAGTTGAACTACTCGCACCAGCCGGCAACCGCACCGCTCTCGCCGCCGCCATCCAGGCGGGCGCTGACGCCGTCTATCTTGGCATGAAATCTTTCAATATGCGCGGCGCACCGACCAATTTCACGACGGCGCAACTGAAAGCGGCCTCGGCGCTCTGCCGCGACCGCGGCATCAGGCTGTACGTCACCGTCAACACGATCATCTATACGCGCGAACTGTCTAAACTGCAACGGCTTCTGGACGACATCGCGCCGTATGCGGACGCCGTCATCTGCTGGGATCCGGCCGTCATCATAGGCTGCCGCGAACGGAACATTCCCGTCCACATCTCCACGCAGGCGTCCATCGCCAACACGCAGGCCGCCCTCTACTACAAACAGCTTGGAGCGGAACGACTTGTATTGGCCCGTGAATGCACGTTGCGCGAAGTCGCCGCCATCCGCAAGCAGGCGAATATCGAAATCGAAGTGTTCGCCCACGGCGCCATGTGCGTCTCCGAATCAGGCCGCTGCTTCCTATCGCAGGACACGCTCGGACTTTCCGGCAACCGCGGCCTCTGCCGACAGAACTGCCGCCGTCCGTATCGCGTCATCTGCCAAGACGGTCCGGGTGACTACGAAGTCTTTCCGAACGACAACCACGTCTTCTCCGCAAAGGACTTATGCACCCTGCCCTTCATCGACAAACTGCTAAATGCAGGCATCGATTCGCTTAAAATCGAAGGCCGCAACCGCCCACCGGACTATGTCCACACCGTCATCGCCGCCTACCGGCAGGCCATCAACGCATGGGCCGTTCATCAGCTGACGGACGAGCTGAAAAAGGAGCTCGTCGCCAAATGCCGCTCCGTCTTCAACCGCGACTTCTCCAACGGCTTCTTCCTCGGCCGCCCTATTACGGATTTCACGGAAAACGAAAATAACGCCGCCACGCAGAAACGGACACTCGTCGGAAAAATCATCAACTACTCTCAGCGGGCGGGCATCGCGCGGCTATGGTTGCAGAACGGAACGATTTCCGACACGGAGGATCTCGTCATCATGGGGCCGACGACCGGCGTCGTCGAATGTCATGTCGATGCGTTCCGCCGCGAAGACGATCCTACGCTGTCACCACACGCCACCGCCACCTTCCCCTGCCCTGTCAAGCTCCGCGCCAACGACGCCGTTTACAAAATCATTTCCTGTTCATAAATCATTTTCAACATATACAGCATAAAGAAGCCGAATGCGTTTTTCATATCCGCATTCGGCTTCTTTATGCAATCACGCTAAGGCATTAAGCATTAAGCATTAAGCATTAGTCATTATAAAGTAGCTTTACCCATCAAATCACTGACCTTCTTCGCAAAGGACAGCGGATTGTCCAGCGGAATCTGAGCCGTCAGGCAGGCCTGGCCATACAGCAGTTCGACGTAATCCGCCAGTTGCTGCGCCTTGTCGTCCTTTCCGAGCATGTCGTGCATTGCCTTCACCAGCGGGTGGTTGCCGTTGATTTCGAAAATGCGCTTTGCTTCGGGCACTTCCTGATTCATCGCCTTCAGGATCTTCTCCATGTTGGCGCTCAGACCATATTCGTCGTTCACGATGCAGCAGGCGCTTTCCGTAAGACGCTTGGACAGACGGACTTCCTTGACCTTGTCGCCCAACAGTTCCTTGATCTTCGCAAGCAAGTCCTTATTGGCTTCCTCTTCCGCCTTGCGTTCTTCCTCATGCGCCTTCTTCTCGTCTTCCGTGTCGAGATCGACATCGCCTTTGATGATGGAATGCAGATGCTTGCCTTCAAACTCGTGGATGTCCTGCACGATCCATTCGTCGATTGGATCGGTCATGTAGAGAACCTCGTAGCCCTTGCTCTTGAAGGCTTCCAGCTGCGGTGAATTTGCGGCTGCGGCGGAGCTTTCCGCCGTGATATAATAGATTTCCTTCTGGCTTTCGGGCATACGCTTCACGTATTCCTCAAGCGTCGTCCGCTTGCCGGCTTCCGTCGCCGTGCTCTCGAACAGCATCAATTTCTGGATGCGTTCGCTGTTCGCGAAATCGATGTGGATGCCGCTCTTCAGAATCGAGCCGAAATTCTTCCAGAACTCCAGATAGCGGTCGGGAGCCTTGGCTTGCATATCCGCCAGCGTGTCCAGAATCTTCTTCGTCACGTTCTTCTGGATGATGCTCATCGCCTTCGCCTCCTGGAGCATCTCACGGGAGACGTTCAACGGCAAGTCAGAGGAGTCAACGACACCACGCAAGAAGCTAAGATACGTCGGGACAAGCTCTTCGCATTTGTCTGTGATGAACACGCGATGGACGTACAGCTGCACGCCACGGTCTTTCTGTTCGGGCATGAACATATCGAACAGCGGCTTCGGAGGAATGAACAGCAACGCCTTGAATTCGGCATTTCCTTCGACGCTCCAGTGGATCGTCTCGAACGGATCCTGGAAATCATGGGAGACATGCTTGTAGAATTCGGCGTATTCCTCCGGCTTGATTTCGTTCTTCGGACGCTGCCAGATGGCCTTCTGCGAATTCAGCGTCTCCTCTTCGATCGTCACCTTCGGCTCTTTGCCTTCAATCCGCTTGCCTTCATCGTCGCGCTCGTACTCTTCGTGGCGGATGTCCATGCAAATCGGATGCTCGACGAAATCGGAATATTTCTTGATCAGTTTGCGAATTTCCCAATCTTCCAGGAAATTCTCCGCATCTTCTTTCAAATGGAGAATGACATCCGTGCCGCGCGTCGCCTTGTCGCAATCCTCCAGCGTGTAGAAGCCATCGCCTTTGGACTGCCATTTCACGCCTTTTCCATCCGCTCCTGCACGGCGCGTCAGCACTGTCACTTCGTCGGCGACCATGAACGCGGAATAGAAACCGACGCCGAACTGGCCGATCAGTTCAGGCGGCAGATTCTCTTTGTTGGCGGACAGCTGCTCCAAGAACTTCTTCGTGCCCGAACTCGCGATCGTGCCGATGTTGTTCTCGACTTCCTCCGCCGTCATGCCGATGCCGTTGTCGCGGACGGTCAATGTCTTGGCGTCTTTGTCAACGATCAGCTTGATTTTCCACACCGTGTCGTCACCCAGCAGGCTGTCGTCCTTCAACGCGTCGAACCGAACGCGGTCGATGGCGTCTGACGCATTGGAAATCAATTCCCGCAGGAAGATTTCCTTGTTCGAATACAATGAATTGATGACCAAATCCAACAGCTTCTGGACTTCTGTCTTGAATTGACGTGGCTCTGCCATGAAAATCACCTTCTTTCTTCTGATATTTCGACTATTTTCCGCCGTCGGCGTGGAAGTCGGCGGCATTTTAACTATTCATGAATCCTTTAAGACAATCCTTCTGCGTTTTTGTTCCGCGAGAAAAGCTTTTTATAGATTCAAATCTATTTTCACCTTCGGGAAGCTCGTCAAATGGAGCATGATCATGACCTCGAAATCGTTGTTGTCCCATCCTGCGCCAAGCGACACCACCCAGCAGTGCAGTTCGCGCCGCAACGTGTAGAAATGCTCCGACATCCGCTGCTTGTCAAAGTCGTATTCCATTTCGATTTCCAGCGATGTCTTGCTGTTCAGTGGGAGGTTCATCTTGCCGCGGATGGTGTCCGATGTCTCGAAATATTTCTTGTAATAAGAACTTTCACCCGTCAAATCCACCAGCGTGGAGCCGAGCGACCATGTGCTGCGGGAGATGTGCGCGTTACGATAGACATAGCGCAAGCTGAAATTCAAATCGTCTTCACGACCAAGCCGCGTTCCGATTTCGCCACGTTGGATGTCGCCTTCGCCCATGTCGTAAAGCACGGTCGCCCAAGTATGAATGGTATCCTTTGGCATGAAATCGATGCGGTTTCCGAAATCACCGCCATGGTTGCCGCTGCCCTTCACCCAGACATCTTCGCCGTAGTTGTCGATGCCGCGGTCGAAATGGATGTCCGCATACGTCTGCCAGCGCAGTAATGTTTCCGCGTTGCCTCGCCGCTTCGTCTGCAACCGCTGGTCGATGCCGAAGCGAACGAAATGCTGACGCTCCAATCTATCCGTCTCGTCAAAGAAATAAAGGTATTTTCGGTCATGGGACGGCTTTGGAGAGAACGTGTAGTTCACGTATGGCTCAATGACGTGCCGCAGGCCATCGCTCTCGAACATATCCATCTGGATGTTCAGCCAGTCGCTGTAGAAGCGGCTCTTCGCCTCCGCGCCAATTTCGTATGCCGCGCGGAAGACCTCTCCGCCGTCCGCGTCATAATGGCGCACGGGCCGTTTTGTATAGACATTGTCCGCGTTATCGACATCCAGCATATTCGCCAAATCACGTTCGTCCAAGCCGATGCGACTGCTGCGTGAATAATACGTCCCCTTGACACCGGCCCGCGGAATGAATTCCACCAAATCATTGTAGTCCAATGGCAGATAGAGGAAATGCGACGTGTCCGCACGGAAAGTCTTGTAGTCGCGTGGATCAAGATGCTCATCCGGATCGTAGTCCTCCTCCAGAAGTTCGAAACGCTTTCTGTCGAAGTCCCGCCATTTCATATAGTAATATCCAAGACTGCTGCTGCTTTGGTATTCCAGAGGTGTTGCGCCCAATTCAATTCGCGGAATGTCAAATGTCGCTTCAGGCAACTTTTCCACGACGGTGTAAAAGTCGTTCACACGCGGTCTTGCGGAGATTCCCGCATGATACCACTCCCCTGCGTAGTCAAGGCTGATGAATGTCTTCGGCTGCGAAATCTGGCGATATTCATGCTTGAACCAATCCTCCAGCATGTCGATGTCGCTCAGCCAATCAACATTCGTGCGCAATGTTAAGCTGTCGCTGAAATTGTAGCGATGATACCAGTTCAGGCGGTAGCGGTCTTCCACCACACGGAAACGACGGCTGAATCCATCCTCCGTTTCAGGCGGGTCTTCATCAAGCAAGCCATAAAGGTTCAGGCTGATTTCCTGCTTCGGCGATACATAGTCCAATTTCGAACCAGCGCCGATACCGCGTTTGGTCATCATATCAACAAATATGCGGGCGTCGCCCTTCGCCTCTTTGTCGTTTTTTCCAAGTTCCCATATACGACCAAGTTGCAGATATGCGCCGCGCTTTCCCGAATAGCCGGGCTTGATAATCATGCCCGCAGTCCCGTCCGTCGTGCCGATCATGTACGGGAAATAGAAAATCGGCACCGCGCCCAGCTTGATCACGATGTGCTTCGCCGTGAACGTATTGTCAGGGTCGTGATGGATTTCCGCGGCGGTGATACGATAGTGCGGCGGGTAATGGTCGCACGTTGACAACCACGCGTCTTTCAGCATCTTATGACCTTCTTTGTCATTGGAGCCGGCCGCACCGCCGCTGTGCCACACCTTCCCGTCGAAACCATATTCGCCGAACGACAGTTCATTGGTGGCGAGATTTCCGCGGACGGCCTGCGCCGCCCAGCTCGTCCCGTCCTCCAGCGACACGACGACATCCCCCTTCGCCGTGAAATCCTTCGTCACTTGATTAAGGCTCGCTTCGTTCGCCTTGACCGTCAACTGCCCATAGCAGATAATGACCTTCCCCTTGGCGCGGGCGATTCCCTTCTCCACATCCGCCTCCATCTGCTCCGCCGTAATGGTCAATTCATCCGAATTGCCGACAAGATCCCTTAAATTCTGCCCCTGCAGCGACGGCAAACAGAAGAGCAACGTGAAAAAACAGAATATGGTCAATGGTTTTCGCACAAGATCACCTCAAGGTGGCTGGACATTCAGAAAGAGACATTCGAAACTAATAAACATAAATGAATCTCTCGGTCTGTCAAGCAAATCGGCCGTTATTATCATAATAGTATAGCACCATCTGGTATTGAAACCACGTCCAAGACACGCTGTTCCATTCATGGACCGCCTTCGTCCTTCCCCAAAAACACATGATAATCTGCTAAATCCCATAAAAAAACATAGATTTAGCTGGATATCGACTATAAACCATGTATATTAACATGTTATATCACGTAAAGAATGCCAAGTTCGGCTTCATTCATGGGAGAACGAATATGTTCATAGGACGAGATAAAGAGCAGAAAAAGCTATACCAGGCGCTTGAATCCGACCATTCCGAATTCGTCGCCGTCTATGGGCGCCGCCGTGTCGGCAAGACATTTCTGATTCGTCAGACATATTCTGAAATGATGGTCTTCCAGCATACGGGGCTCGTTGTCGGCAACACACGCCGTCAATTGCAAGAATTCTGTCAATCACTTGAAGATGCAGGATTCGAAGGGAAATGCACAGCGTCTGACTGGCATGAGGCCTTCCATCTGCTCGCCAGATTTCTCAATACTTGCCGCGAAGGAAAGAAAGTGGTTTTTCTGGATGAACTGCCATGGATGGACACGCCCCGTTCCGAATTTGTCAGTGCCTTGGACCATTTCTGGAATGGATGGTGTTCCGCACGATCGGACATCGTACTGGTCGTATGCGGTTCCGCAACATCATGGATCATCGAGAAAATCATCAAGAACTACGGCGGTCTCCACAATCGCATCACCCGCAGCCTCCAACTGATGCCTTTCACGTTACAGGAATGTGAAACATACGTAAAAGCCAAAGGCTTGAACTGGAACCGTCTGCAGATTCTGGAATGCTATATGGCGATGGGCGGAATTCCGCATTACTGGAGTTTTCTTGAAAAGGGAGAAAGCGTGGCGCAGGCTCTCGACCGTTTATTCTTCGCAGAAACAGGAGAACTCCACAATGAATTCAACGCCTTGTATGCGTCATTGTTCAGACAGCCTGCCGCCTATTTGGAAATCGTAACCGCCTTGTCTGAAAAAAGAAGCGGAATCCCCAAAAAAGAACTCGTTCAATCCGTGAAGCTCAGCGAAAACGGCCGACTTACACAAGTTTTGGAATCATTGGAGCATTGTGGTTTCATCCGCTATTATCAAGCCATCGGCAAAAAAGTAAAGGATGGCTTGTACCAATTGATCGATCCGTTCACATTGTTCTATTTCCGTTTTATGAAAGACGGCAGAATGCGAGGCGAAAATTCCTGGATGAATATTTTGAATTCCTCTAAATACCGTGTCTGGACGGGATTGGCATTCGAACAAGTTTGCCTTTTGCATCTTCTTCAAATGAAAAAAGCACTTGGCATTTCAGGCGTCAACACGCATTCATCCTCATGGTTTCATCCAGGCAGTTCAGAAGACAATGGCATTCAGATCGATTTGCTGATCGAGCGGGCGGATCAAATCATCAACCTATGTGAAATGAAATACTCCAAGTCTGATTTCATCGTGACAAAGGAATACGAACGGCAACTGTATCAAAAAATGGAAATCTTCATGCACCATGTCATGCCCAAGCAGGCCATTCATCTGACGCTTGTGACAACATACGGCCTGAAAGAAAACCTGCATTCGTCTGTCTTCCAATCCGTCATCACATTGGACGATCTGTTTGCTCCGCTGTAAATGGTCCACGCAACAAACCATCAAACAGACACGCCGCCATGAAGCGTCTTGCCCCCATGGCGGTGTGTCTGCTCATAAATTAAGCATTAAGCATTAAGCATTAAGCATTAAGCATTAAGCATTAAGCATTAAGCATTAAGCATTAAGCATTAAGCATTAAGCATTAAGCATTAAGCATTAAGCATTAAGCATTAAGCATTAA
>JAGCSE010000304.1 GCA_017964325.1 Victivallales bacterium
AAGAGGAGGAAGATGACCAGGGACATAGCCATGGTCCGAAGAAGAAAAAGAAAGAGCATCATGACGAACGGCTGATTCTGTGGAGCGTCGGTCATGGCGATGCAGAGAACGAGAACAACTACATCGTCGCCCGCCATGCGGAAATTGTCAGCGGAAAAGATGGCGAAACTGCCGGAAAGGACAGTTCTCTCAGCCTGGGCGTGCTGACGGCGCATATACCAATGTATTTTAAGGTAAGGAACTTATATGATTTCTCCTATCGCCATGACGATTCGCTGGCGATGCTGCGGAATTTGGCAACGCGCGAGTTGCTTCTCTATCTTTCGAGCGTTGACATGATGGACGTGTTGGGCCCGAAGCGTGCGGATGCGACGTCCGTCCTTAAAGAACGCATCCAGGCGGCGGCGGATGACATTCAACTGGGCGTTGAAATTCTATTCGTGAGTCTGGCTGGCCTTCATCCGCCAACCCCTGTGGGGCCATTGTTCGACAACGTGGTTTCCGCGCACGAAGTTTACAACGAAATGATTCTCCTGGCCAAGGCGGATGCAGTTCGGCAGGAGCCGACTGCGCGTGCACGCGCATCGCAATTGATCAATCAGGCGGAAGCCTACAAGCATGAGCGGGCGAATGTCCCGAAAGCGGAGGCGGATCGTTTCCTCGGCCAGTTAAAGAGCTACGAGAGCAGCCCGGACGTGTTTAAACTGTACAGTTTTCTGGATGTGATGAAAGAAGCGGGTCAAAAAAGCCGTAAATATGTCCTTGCGGAGAATTTCGGAAAGGAAGTGCTGATTTTGAATCTGGAGAAGAAAATCAAATCCAGCCTTCTGGATTTGAATCTTGGGGATGAGAAGGAACAGCAGAAATAACCGCAAGCGATTGTCTTGCAAGGCAATGAAATAAATAGGATAAAAAAATCACATAGTCAGGAGTTATTCAGATGAGCGAAAATGTGCAACCAGTTGAAGAAAAGCGCGGACTGGCCCAGCATTGGCCCGTGGCCCTGCTGGCGTTGGGAGTCGTGCTGATATTTGCGATCGCAATGATGACCTTTCAAGTGAAGGAGACGGAATACGCCGTCGTGAAGACGCTCGGCAAGGCGAAAGTCAATGCCGACGGCGACATCAGAGCCTACGAACCAGGCCTTCATTTCAAGTGGCCGTTTGTCGATCAGGTGTGGCGCCATGACAAACGTCTGCAATGCTATGAGTTGACGAAAGGACAGATTGAGCAGATTACGACGAAGGACCAGTATCAGATTGTCGTTTCGACATATATTCTGTGGAAGGTTGGCGATCCTGGTCTGTTCATGAAGCGTTTCAAAACGACATCGGAAGCTGAGAAGAAGCTTGACTCGCTGGTTCGCACGAGCCGCAATACGATTCTGCCGCAGCACAATTTCGCGGATTTGATTGCCGTTCGGGATGTCAAGCCCGGACAGGACTTGGAGATGGAACGCATTGAAAAGGAGATGCTTGAAGCCGTCCGCAAGGAAGCCATGAAAGAATACGGGATTGAAGTGACACGCGTGGGCTTCCGTCAGTTGGGCTTCCCCGAATCCGTGACGACAAAGGTGTTCGACCGCATGACGGCGGAACGTCGCAGCAAGTCCGAAGCTCTTTTGGCGAACGGCAACAGCGAGGCGTTGCGCATCCGTTCGGAAGCGGAGCGCAAGGCGGCTGAAATCATCGCTGTCGCGGAAGCGAAGGCGAAAGAAATCCGCGGTGAAGGCGACGAGGAGGCCGCGAAGCATTATGCCGTGTTCAAGGAGAATCCCGAACTGGCGATGTTCCTGCGTAATCTTGACGCCTTGAAAGAGACGTTGAGTGATAAAGATACGTTGATTCTCGACACATCGACTCCTCCCTTCCATCTGCTGAAGCCAGGCGCGATGGACATCAAGGCCAATGACGGCGCGAAATCGAAGTAAACAGGTCATTTCCACAAAAAGCGGATGTGAAATATGGAAGAAGAAGACAAGAAACAAGTAGCCAACGAATCGCCCCAAGAGGAGGCGTTGGGCGAAAACGGTCAGCCGTTGCCGCTGATAGCGGTGGCCGATGGCGGACCGTCGAAGCCGACAGGCAATGAAAATGAAGGCGCAGGCATGCAGTCGCTGATGCGCATGGCGCGCATCATGTTTCTGTGCCTGCGAATCGTCATCATCGTGATTCTCGCCTATCTGTTGATGAGCGGCGTGTTCCGCGTTGATGAGCAGAACGAGGCCATGTTGTTCCGTTTCGGCGCGTTGCAGACGCGGATGATTGATAATGAAGAACGCGCAGTGCTGACGAGCGGCCGCTGGTATTGGGCATGGCCGTATCCAATCGACTGGGTGAAAGTGCTCCCCGCACAACGGACGGTAACCATTTCGACGGAAACGCTTTATGAGCCGTGGATCAAGCCCGAGGCCGGACAGGCCCCGAATCGTTTCCTGCGGCCTGGCGCGGACGGATATCTGCTTTCAGGAGATACGAACATTATCCACGCCTCCTGTGAAGTGAATTATCGCATTCGTGATCCTCAAAAATACTATCTAGATTATTTGGATGAAGAAGAAGCTGATTCCTTCCTTAGTTCTACGGAAAAGAAAAAGGCAGCTGAACAGGCTCGTCAAGGCAGTGATGAAGCATCGAAGACACGTAAACGCGGGACGGAAGGCATCATGCGCAATATGCTCGGCAACGCGCTTCTGACGACTTGCGCCACATGGACGGTGGAGGAGTTGCGCACGAAGATGCGTACCATCGGCGAAGAAACGCTGAACATCGAAGACGCCGTGCAGATGCAGTTGGAGAAATACCTGAAGGAAGTCGATTTAGGCGTTGAAGTGCAGAGCGTGAAAATCACATTCCAACTGCCATACGCAACATTGCAGGCTTTTGATGGTGTCTTCGAGGCGTCGGAAATGGGCGACGCGGAAATCCAGAAGGCGCGTCTTGATGCGGCAACGCTGCTGTCAAACGCTGAAGGCATGGCTGCGAAAATCCGCAACGAAGCAATGACATACAAACGCAACGTGGTTGAATCCGTCCGTGCGGACAGCACGTATTTCAAGACGGTTCTGGAAGAATACAAAAAGCATCCCGAAACGATGTTGACAGTCTTATATACGGATGCGCTTCGTGCGGTGCTCGGGCGCGTTGACAACAAGTATGTCGTGCATCAGACGGCGGGCGAAGGCCAGGAGGTCCGTCTCCAGATTGGACAAGTGCCTGAAAAGAGCAAGCCGACTGGCGAGGCGGGCGGGCAACCGGCCCAGCAGTAGTCTTGGGATGGGATGATTATCATTCAAAGCAACTTAGAGAACTAGAATGTCAGAGATTCAACAGAAAATAGATGCGGCGCCGACAAACCGTGGAAATGGCGAAAGCAAAGTCGGAAAGCCGGAAATGCTTCGGTTGGGCATAGCGCTTTTCGGCGGGATACTCGTCTTGAACTGCTATCTGTCCCGCGTGTTTTTCAGCGATGCAATCGACGAGACGGCGCGTGATTTCAGCGCGTTGGCGGGTGCGTTGATTTTGAGCATTCCAATCTTCTACGAGGCGTTGCGAGACTTGTGCAAAGGCAAGGTTCACATGAACGAACTCGTTGCTTTGGCGTTGGTTGCGGCATTTGCGAGCCGCGACTACCAGACGGCGGGCGCAGTTGCATTCTTCATGCTGATTACGATTACGATAGAAAAGCGAACGGCTATCGGAGCCGAAGCGGCAATCGAAGCCGTCGTACGGTTGACGCCGCGTTTGGCGCGACGTATCGTCGATGGCGTGGAAGAAGAAGTGGATGCCTTCACGGATTTGCAGGCGGGCGACGTATGCCGCGTCCGCCCCGGTGAGAATTTCCCTGCGGACGGTATTGTGACGGTCGGTTCGAGTACGGTGAATCAGGCGTCCATTACGGGTGAATCGCTTCCTGCGGACAAATCTGTCGGCAACGAAGTCTATGCTGGTACTCAGAATTTGACAGGTCTTGTTGAATTCCGTGTAACGCGCATTGGTTCGGACACGACGCTGGGCAAAGTCCGTAATCTGATTGCGGATGCCGAGCGTTCCAAGCTTCCGATTATGAGAATGATAGACAAATATGTCGGCTATTATACACCGACGATTCTGATGATTGCCGGCTTGGTGTGGTTCATCACGATGCGCATGGACCGTGTCATTGCCGTATTGGTCATGTCCGTTCCGGCGGCGTTTGTGATTGCGACGCCGTCGGCGGTTATCGCAGCCATCGCGGCCGCCTCCCGTCTGGGTATATTAATTAAGGATGTGTCATACATCGAACAGGCCGCCCGAATCGGGGCAATCATCTTCGATAAGACGGGAACATTGACGGAGGGCAAATTGGCGGTTGCACGTTTGGAACCTGCGGAAGGTATTGAACTGGCGCAACTTTTGGAATTGGCGACCAGTGCCGAACATCACAGCAACCACCCTGCGGCGGATGCGATGCGCCGTCTGGCCCGCGAAGCGAAAGTCGAATGGCGCGAGCCACAATCCTACGAAGAAGTGGCTGGTCTGGGTGTCAAGGCGGTGTTTGACGGCAAACAATGCCTAGTAGGCCGCAAGACATGGCTGGCGGATGAAGGAGTCAATTTGTCCGCTTTGGAAGCATCGTTGACGGAAGCCGAACACAAAGGTTTGAGTGTTGTCTGCGTGGCTTGTGACGGCAAGGCGTGGGGTTGGATCGGCTTGAGCGATGCGATTCGCCCCGTCAGCGCGGAGGCGATTTCGCAACTGAAGGAACTGGGCGTTGACCGCTGCTGCATGGTAACGGGTGATAACGAACGTGTCGCGAAAGCGGTTGCGTCCCAGATCGGCATTAGCGAAGTGGCGGCAAGCTGTCTTCCTGAACAGAAAGAGGCATACGTCCGCAAGTTGAAGAAGACAGGCAAGATCGTGGCGGTCGTCGGTGACGGCGTGAACGACGCGCCCGCTTTGGCGGCTGGCGACATCGGTATCGCGATGGGTGCGTTCGGCAGTGACATCGCCGTTCAGAGTGCTTCTGTTGCATTGATGAACAACGACTTACGGCGTATTCCGTTCCTGATTGGCCTTGCGCGGCGGACACGTGTGTTGACGATTCAGAATTTCGCAGTCGGGCTCGGATTCATCGTCGTCGGCGTGTATCTAGCGACGTTGGGGCAAGTTACGCCAGTCGGTGCGGCGTTGTTGCACAGTGTGAGCTCCTTGATGGTCATCTTCAACAGCGCGCGTCTGGTGCGTTCGGGCGAGATGTTGCAGGAGACGACTCCTGAAGATTAGATTTAATTACTTGAATAACCAACAAATAAATAATATAAATATATGCAGGGAATTATCCGATGACTGAAGCGAAAAACGACAATGTGGTTGTGGCAACGGGATTGACCAAGATATTCCGTGATTTTTGGAACCGCGAGAAGGCGCGCGCCGTGAACAACATTGATTTCACGGTCCGCAAAGGACAAGTATTCGGATTGCTTGGACCGAACGGTTCTGGCAAGTCAACGACAGTCAAGATGATTTTGGGGCTGCTGTATCCGACCCGAGGCAGCTTGAAAGTCTTTGGTGAAGATCCGCAAAACGTTGAAATCAAGAGTCGTATCGGCTATCTACCTGAGGAGACGTATCTTTACCGCTATCTGACGGCCATGGAAACGCTGGATTTCTACGGAGCGTTGTTTGGCCTGAGCCCGAAAATGCGCCGCGAACGCAGCGAACAGCTTCTGAACATGGTCGGCTTGGCGCACGCTTTCAACCGTCGCGTCGGCGAATTCTCCAAAGGTATGGCTCGCCGTATCGGCTTGGCGCAGGCTTTGGTGAACGACCCAGATTTGGTGATTCTTGACGAGCCGACGAGCGGTTTGGACCCGATTGGTTGCCGCGAAGTGAAAGACGTCATCCGCCTCTTGGCAAGCCGTGGCAAGACGGTCATTTTGTGCAGCCATCTGCTGGCGGATGTACAGGATGTTTGTGACGATATGCTCGTGCTTTACGGCGGCACGATCCGCGCCAACGGCGCGTTGAGCGACATTCTGCGCGAAGAAGACAAGACGCGTCTTGTCTGCCCGACGTTAAGTGCGGAAACGCAAAATGAATTGCGCGAATGGCTGCTTGCGCATGGCGTGAAAAACGCGGCGGACATCGAAGTCGGCAATCCTGTGCGGAATTTGGAAGAATTCTTCCTGGAAGTCGTCAAACAGGCCCGTGAGCAGAATGTCAACACGGCTGGTGCACACGGCGGTGGTGAAATTCCGCAGTACTTGATTGATTCGGAAGACGGAAAGGCGGTTTTGAACGCGTTGCATCGTCCGAACGAGCCAGAATCGGCAGAGGAGAAGAAGCCTGTCGTCGAGCAGCCGAAAGTTGATGTTAACCGTCTGGCAGCATTGGGAGGGAAGACTGAAACGACGACGGAAGCGAAGCCTGCCGTTGATGAAGACAAGGAGGCAGCAGCCCGCCGTGAGGAGTCCAACCAGAAGCTCAATGACCTGCTGAAGAAATAAAAAAGCATGGACGACGTTCGGGTGCTTCAGTTGGAAGCATCCGAACGTCAATGGGTTGTGGGGAAATCAACAGAGATGATGGCTTCCCATAGCGATTCTGGTGTGAAGCCGCAACTCGTATTGAACTTGAGATAATGTTCGCAAAGGTTTTCGATGTCTTCGGCATCGAGGCGGAGGTCGATGAAGAACGTTGCGAGGTCAATGGCGATGGCGGCTCTCATGGAAAGGGTCTTGTTGAAACCGCCGTGTGCGACATCGATTAGGACAAGATTGAAGGAATCGCCGGAATTGTCCTTTTTCAACAGGATTTTGTGCGGATGAAATTCTGAGTGCATGAATCCGCAGATATGGGCACGGGCGATAATTTCAAGGGTCTTTTTGCAGAAAGATATCTTAAGTTTTTTATTTTCAGCGAGATAGCCAGTCGGCATAAGCATTGAGCCATCAATGACGTTGTCGATGAAGCGTGTCACGATATAGGAGGATTGGAGTTTGCCGAATTTTCTGACTTCGCCGCAAGCGAGCGGTTTGGCGACAGGGATGCCGAGTCCTTCGAGCGTGGCGTAGTTGAGCGTTTCCTTGACGGCAATGGAGCGTTTCCATAAGTTGAACCATGAGAGGTCAGGTTCCTGATAGAATTTGATGACAACTTCATGTTCTTCATGTTCCTGCGGGACAGTGAGTTTCCATACCTCCTTGTTCGGCGTGTCCGAAAGGTAAATGCCAGCACGGATTTCATGTGGATGTTCGAGAAGCCATTTGGCGCCTTCCTTGAAGTCCGGGCTGTGCCAATCCCATGACACGAAACGGCTGGGGGCCATGTCCTTCAGCAGAGCACGGTATTGGCGACGGCTGGTCTTGATGAGTTCGTGGGCTTCAGGTGTGGAAAGGCTGTTCATAATTGGAATGGCTGAAAAAAAAGCGTTGAGAAAACAGTCACAAAGGAAATATACAATGCAAGAGTCGAAACGTCAACATGATTCGCAATTAGAGAAGATATCGACGTATCTTGTCCATGGTGTGGTGCCTGCGTGGCATTTCACGGAAAAGCAGGCGGAGCATCTTCGCAGATTGCTGCCTGGAACGGTTGTGAAGGTCTGCGGCACGGCGGAGGAATTCGCGGAAAATGTGCGCGATTCAGACGCTGTATTGACATGGACGTTTCGGCAGGAATGGTTCGATGGCGCGACACGGCTGAAAATCCTCTCCACGCCGGCGGCGGGAAAGGATTATTTCACGGTGGAGCCGCCGTCGGGCGTTTGGATGATGAACGGCCAGTTCCATGGCGAAATCATTTCGGAAAGCGTCGTGGGGATGCTTTTGGCGATGGAACGCGGCATCCTGCCTGCCATGACGGAATATGAAGAACTGCCATGGGCGCGGAAGGAGTTGGCTCCGCGAATGCGTGTTCTACGCGGCAGCACGGCGATGATCCTGGGCTTCGGCAACATCGGTCGATGGATTGGCAAGATGCTGAAGCCGTTTGGCTTGCGTATTTTTGGGATCAGCCGCCATCGCGATGCAACGCGCCCTGAATGGTTCACCGACGGCGACTTGTGTTTGGATACAGAGCGAATGGATGCCTATCTTCCTGAAACAGATCATCTTATATTGGCTTTGCCTGGCACGACAGACACGACTGGAATTGTCGATGGCCACCGCCTGCAACTGTTGAAGAAAGGCGCGACATTGACGAACATCGGCCGCGGAAACGCCGTCGTTGCGGAAGCCCTCATGGCATCGCTGGAAAACGGCCAATTAAGCGGTGCATTTTTGGATGTCTTTCCGCAGGAACCGCTTCCAGCTTCGTCTCCATTGATGAAGACACGAAATCTGTGGCGATTGCCGCATGCCTGTGCGATTGCAGACAATTATTTGGACTTGTATGTAGAGGATTTTGTGCGGCAGTTGAAAATGTGACGTCAAGCCAGATTGATAAGGGCTCCCGCAATGGCGAAATAAATCGTCAGGGAAAGCGCATCTACAATGGTCGTCAGCATGGGCGAAGCCATGAGGGCTGGGTCCGCATGGAGTCGTTTCGCCGCCATGGGAAGCGTACAGCCTATCAATTTGGCGCAGATGATGGTGCAGAAAAGGGAAATGGTAACAATCAGCTCGACCTTCCCCTCCTGTGCGGCGTCCGCATATTTGACTGTGCTGAAAAAACGCATGCGGATGAAATTGACAGTCGTGAGGGCGATGGCCACGAGAATGCCGACGCGGAATTCGCGCCAAAGGACGCTGAACCAATTGCTAAGCTCGATTTCACCGACGGCCATGCCGCGGATGACGAGCGTGCTGGCCTGCGAGCCGCAGTTGCCGCCCGTGTCCATCAACATCGGAATGAATGCGGCTAGAATCGCGGCTTGGTTGATTAGGCTTTGGCAACGGCCAATGATGGCGCCTGTAAACGTCGCGGAAATCATCAGGACGAGCAGCCAGACGATTCTGTTGCGGGCGAGACGAAAGATGCTGGTCTTCAGGTATTCGTCTTCGGACGGTTTCAAGGCGGCCATTTTTTCGAAGTCTTCGGTGTTCTCCGCTTCGATGACGTCAACGATATCGTCGATGGTGATGATACCGACGATTCGGTCTTCGTTATCGACGACTGGCATGGCGTTCAAGTCGTAGTCCTGGAATTTCCGCGCGACCTCTTCCTGGTCGTCATACGTATGGGCGTGAACGATTTCAGTGGTCATGATGGCCTGGACGGTTTCGTCTTCTTGGGCGAGAATTAGCTTGCGCAGGGAGACGACTCCGACGAGCTTGCGGCCAGGGCCGGTGACGAAGCAGTTGTAGATGGTTTCCTTGTCAATGCCGCTTTTGCGGATGTGCGCGAGGGCTTCGCGGACAGTCATGGTTTCCAGCAAGGAGACGTACTCGACGGTCATGATGCTGCCGGCGGAGTTCTCCTTGTATTCGAGAGCCTTGTTGATGAGGGCGCGTTTTTCGGACGATGCGTCGCTGAGGATCATATTGACCATGTTGGCGGGCAATTCTTCGAGAAAATCGACGGCATCGTCGAATGCGAGCCGTTTGAAGACTTCGTTTCGCTCCGTGTTGGAGATGCCTTCGACGATGTAGCGGTGGAGGTCTTTGTCAAGATAGGTGAAGATATTGGCTGCCTGATCTTTATGTAATAATCGGAAGACAATGATGAGTTGGTCTTTGTCCTGTAGGTTTGACAGCTCTTCGGCGGCATCGACAGGATTCATGGTCATCAGCCTGTCTTTCAATTCGCCGAGTGATTTCAAGGTGTCGAGTTCTTCCTGTGTTGTCGGTGTTTTGTCTTCCATCGTAAGCGTCTCCAAATCAATTTTTCATGACAAACCAGGGCTGCCTGAAGATGAGTTGAGATTTATGTAAGGTGCTTTTCCATGAAATGGCGAGAGTCTGCGTTTTTCCCGTGGCCTCTTCAGGCGTAATGACGATTCTGGCGGAGGCCGTTCCAGCTTCGATTTTCAGCGGGTTGCCGTCCAACGTGGCATAGAAACCTTTTGGGAGCCCTTGTGCGATGAGTCGGATGGATGTCCTGCCGTCATGCGGGATTTCCGTCTTGATGGACAGCGTGACAATTTGGTCGTTTTGGACTTGCAAGTTTGGGAACGGCATACCATATTTGCATGGGACAGACTTCGAGTCTTGCGCGGAGATTGTCCATTCGTCGGCGATTGGAGAGAGTGGTTTCATGCCGTCGAATAGGCGATGCCATTCTCGTCCGAGGGGGTCGCCGTCGTCGTCTTCGCGTTTGGCGATGGCGGGCAGATTGAGATTGGCGTTTTCCGCGATGAACTTGTGGAGGACGGAAGCGGCATCAACCGCCTTCAGAAGTTCGTCTGTTGAATCGAAAGGCTTGGCGAACATGAAAAACACGTCATTCATGCGGCAACATAGGTTGTGCATGAGGAACAGGTTGTCCAGATTTTTCCTCTGCTGCGGCGTGAGCGTGCGGAGTTGCGCGGTGATGACGATGAGCGGAAAATGCCTGTAGAAATCGGGCCTTGGCGGGTTGGGACTGCGCATGGCAGCTTTTTGGTAGTTGTCAAAATCATCAAGGTAGTCGTGGAGGAATTTGCTGACGGCAGGCTCGGCATCTCCGAACAACTCTTTGAGGTTGATGGATTCTGTTGGATTAAGCTTGACGACGGGGATGATTGGCCAGGCGATGATTTGTTCCGGGGTAGCATTCGCCGTCAATGGCGCAAGCGACGACGATGCGAAATCTGTATTTGGGAAGGAAATGCACCCGTTGAGTGCAAATATAATAAAAAATGCTAGAAATGAAAATGTTATGCGTCTCATGGCATGGAGCTCCCGAAAAACGTTTCGTCTTGGCTGACGGGCAAATCAATAATATATCTCCAAAAGTGGCAAATGGCTTTGTTGTCGTTGGAAAAGAGGATAAAAAATGCCATTGGCAATGGAAAAACGCAGAAAAATCAAAAAAAGTGTAAAAAAATTAAAAAATATGAAAAAAAACATTTGTAAAATTTGCGGTAGATGTAGTATTTTAAAATGGGTTACAAAATTTCATTTGTTTGGATACGGACGTATCCAGTGAAACGCGAAGCCAGTTTCCATGGTAAAAAGGAGAATCCACGATGAAGGCCGAATTTTACGATGTGAAGAGCCGCACGAAAATTGAAGCTGAAGTGAAGTACAAAGTCAAGTACGAGAATGGCCATTACGGAATCGTCGGCGAAACGAAAGACGGTCGCAAGCTGCCGAAATTCGTGAGCGAAGATGCCTACAACACCACGTACAAGTCCGTCAAGGTTTTTACGAAGGAAGAGCCGAAGGCCGCTCCTGCGAAGAAAGCTCCTGCGAAGAAAGCCCCCTGCGCAAAGAAGGGCTGCTGCGGCAAGTAAGTGAGTGGCACACGCCATTGACTAGGTGTAAAAAATAGGACTGTAGCAAAACCTCTCGTTTTGCTACAGTCCTGTTTTTTGTATCGGCATAAGGGATATTCACCCAAATTCAAGCTGAAGCCGAATCAACACCCCCTTCTCCCCTAGTTCTGAGGAATTGAAAAAGTTGAATAACGACGACAGGAAGCTGTCCTGACGTACAGAAATGGGCGTCAATAGAAAAAAACTATAACTATGACTTGAAAAACTCCAAACAGGAGCTATATTAGTAATGGCTTTTGTTTTTATAGAAAATGCTTGAAAAAGCACAAGGTAAGACGATAGAAAAAAACTAGAGAAGAGAGAAGAGAGACAAACAATGAAGAAACTGATCGCGACATTGATTATGGTGACACTGGGCTTCGGACTCATTGCTGGAGCAGACCCAGTCTATACACTGACGGACGGCTACACGGGGACATTTCCTGTTCTTGAGCCAGTGCAAAACAATTCCAACAATACCGTTTATGCACAGTCGGATTTTGCGTTGAACTATACGGTTACGGAAAGCATCAACCGTATTCTTAAACAATATTCAAACAGTAACCCAAGGGGAACCAAGTACGACTTGGCGCATGTCTATTTCACGGCCAATGACGATTTCCGTCTTGCTCTTTTTGTGGACAAAGACAGCGTCCCCACCGGCGAACTGCGCATTGATTCAAAACTGAACATCACCGACTATGGCATTTACCTTTATAAGGACAATGATCCTAATGGTAGCATTAGCGAGTACATTTCATTGTTTAATAAGGATTATTCAATCTCAAAAGACGATAATTTCGGTGTTTACTACACTGCCGACACAACATACTATGTAAAAGATAAACAGTATAATATGAACGGCGATAGGGAGAACACATTCGGACAAACCTATACGACCGCAGAGAACTGGGTCGCTAGCTATGATTTAACAAAGGTAGGCAATCACAACATAAATGCAGAAAATAAGCCATGGTATTCGGAAACGGCGATGAAGACTGATGCAGCGCTTTTCTGCCTCTTCCAAGGGCCTTATGTAGAAGGACAGCCAGCATATCTTGAATGGGAACACATGGAATTCGGTTTTGTGACAACTGGGAAGACAACCGGTCATCCACTTCCCGGCACATTGGCTACCATTCTGATAACCAGTTTCTGCGCGGTCACCGTCCGCAAGCGCAACAAGAAATAAGCCATCTTCGGCAAAGCTGAAAACGAAAACCATTTGAATCTGGGCTGTTGCAAAAACTACCGTTTTGCAACAGCCTTTTTTTGAGGGAATTATATATTTCATTTCCGAATGGCGATGTATGCGCATCGCGCATACGGTCGCACAGAAGTGCGCCCCCCACTGCTTCCGTCGCGTTTTTTGGTATGCGCATCGCGCATACAGTCACACTAAATAAGATAAATCATTTGTTCATAAAGCCCTGCAAACAGGAGAGGAATCTGCAATCTTCTTCGATTGAGCGGCCACGTGTCGTCAGATAACCGCCTGTGATAAAGGAGTTCATGCCGGAAAGCATGAGAAGCCCCTGGAAATCCTTCATGGTCGTCTCACGGCCTGCTGCAAACTTGATGACTTTCGTCGGATTCACAAGACGGAAGATAGAAAATGCCTTTGCGACGTCGCATGGCTCCATGATGCACCGCTTCTCCAACGGCGTGCCTGGAATCGGCAGCAGGACATTGAGCGGAATGCCATCCACATCCAGTTCACGGCAGGCGAAGGCCATCTTCACGCGATCACGCCATGATTCGCCCAGACCGAAAATTCCGCCGCAGCAGATAGTTACGCCGTATTTCTGCAAGTACTTGATGGTTTGGACTTTCTCATCAATCGTGTGCGTATCCGAAATCAGTTCAGCGTACCGTTCGGGATTCGTCTGAAGATTCATGTTGTAGCGGTAAAGTCCATGGTCGGCTAGGGCTTTGGCCGTTTCATCGCTCAATATGCCGATAGATGCGCAGACGCGCATATCCGGAAATGTCGTACGAAGCGTGTCAATTGTCAAGAGAATCTTCTGGAATTCAATATCTTCCGCATTCAGATAGCCATAGCCGCTTGTCACGATGCCGTACATACGGACGCCTTCGTCATAGACGGCTTTCGCAGATTGCAGAATCGCCTCCGTATCCAGAAGAGCGTAAGTCTCTATTTTCGTTGTGTAATGCGCGGACTGTGCACAGAATTTGCAGTTTTGTGAACAGACGCCCGATTTCGCGTTGATGATGGAGCATGGTTCGCTTTTCGCCGCGAATTTGTCGCGCACTTTGTTTGCGAGGGAGACAATATCTAATATGTCATTTCCCTTCAGTTCAGTCAATTCCATGGCGAGCGCTTCCGTCAGCGGTTCGCCGTCCAATACACAATAACTTTTTTCTACGGCTGGTGCAATCTTCATTTTCATGCAATCCTTTCAATCCCAGAAAAACTTTTCTTCCTGTCCTCCACCTATCCCAGAGGCTCATCGCCATGCTCTCGTAGCCAATTTCTGAAACAGTCAACCGCCTCTAAATCAATATCCGCGACCGTGTTCGCGCAGGCGATGACGCCTTGGATGCGACCTTCCTTCAAGAAACGATAATAGATTTCCAACTGGAATTCCATTTCTTCACGCGTCAACGGGCGGCTGTCGCCGTAATTGTACAAATAGCATCCTGCAAGATGTTCCTTTGACGGCGTCAACGCGATGACACGCTTCAGGTTTTCCTCCGCATGGGCCAATTCGCAGCTGTTCCAATTCCAAAATGTGATGACATCCGCGCTGTCCAGCCAGGCGGAATAATCGATGTCGAACAACGCCGCGTAATAGACCAGCCACAATTTCAGCGGTCGCGGAGCGCTATGCAACCGTTCGGCGGCTTGACGAAAAGCATCAGGCGACATACGGGCATCCCGCGTTTTCGGACGGAAGAAATCATCGACGATACCGCCCGTTACGTTCGGATACTTGGCGGCGATGCGCAAAACTTCCGCCAAGTCGTCGCCGCCATCGTTGTTGCGTTTCGAGCCTGCGTCACCGACAATCGACCAGACGACCTGCGAGAAGCCTTTCAGCTTTTCCGTCTCCGCGTCAAACGGCGGTTCGGGCTTCCCTGCGAAAACGACACGGCAGCAGTTCGGGATGTTCCCCAAGGCGCATGCGCCTTCCCATGGTCCTAACTTGTTCTCGCCAGGGATGTTCCAATGGTATTTCGGATCATGATGGCAGCCCGCGTCATGTCCCCAGATCCAAAATGCGTCCCGTACCGTTGCCATGCTATGTTCTCCTATGTTCTTTTCGCCGTCGCACTTTTACCCTTCATATCGGTAAAGAGCAAATGTGCGATTACGCTTGCATTCCCATAATGCCAAAATATCCCCACCAACATTAAGCTTGAGACTTGCTTTGGACGGCGCATTCGTCGCTAGCAGCGTGACATGGGTCTTTTTCGGCAACGGAATGCCCAATCCATAAAGCATCTTTCCAACGTAGTCATTTTCACGGAAAAGCAATAGGAAACCTGTCTTTTCACCCGTGACAATTTGGAATCCCGTATGGGAACAACCGTCGGGCTGTTCGCCAATCGGATAAATCTCCGCGTTGAAGAAATCTTTCCGGACATCACGATAAACGGAAACAAGTTTCTGCAACGACGCGATTTGCTTGTCCGTTAGATTGGACATTTCCATCCAGACCAGCGGATTGGCGATCATTACGGAGGCGAATTCGTATGTGATGTCATAAAGCGCAGGCCGCAACGGATCGTCACCGTATTTTTCGTTGTTGCGGCTGTTGTTCAGCAGCTCGAACTGGAATTTGCGCGGCGGGATGAACTTACTGAGCGCCCAGAGATTCTTCAACGTGTTGTGCGGGAAATAGTTGCACCAATCCGTGTAGCGGTTCTCCACGAAAAGCGTGCCAAATTGCTTCCACATTACATAGCCTTGGCGATTTTGCGCCGTGCAGTCGAGATTCAACGCAATGCGGTTGTTCGATTCGCATTCGACCGCCGTGAGAAAATTCAGATAATTTGTCTCCGCCTTCTTGCTCAACAGATTGACACTGTCCAATTTAAAGCTTGAAATGCCATACATTCGATGCAGATTCAAGACGGTATCGACATCACGCCGCCAATTTGCGAATTCATGGGAGGAATCTGGCGCGAACCACAGCCCGAAGCGGATGCCATGCCTGGCGGCCTTTTTGACCAGCGGTTTCAGCCCATGCGGAAAACGCTGCGGATGGACCGCCCAGAAATCCGGATCTGCCGCATAGAATCCTTCCCAAATAGAACTTTTGCGGGCTTTTGAATTGATCGTCACGCCTTTCTGCCAACCGTCGTCGATCTGGATGATATCGACACCCAGCTTGGCTCCCGCTTCGATTTCCTTCAGCATGAATTCTTCGCAGACACGCGAGTCCTGGCTGCGGTCGCCCCATGTGTTCGACATGATGAACGGTTCCTCGAATTTTGGTGCTAGATATTGGGCGCGATAGAGTTGACGATATTCCACCAGCAGTTTGTCGGTGGTGCCGACACCGACCGTCGTACCGTACAATTGGCACCATTCCTTCGGATCAATCTCCCCGTGAAGCCCCGCACCGACGATGTCCGCGTTGCGCGTCCCTTTGACGCGCAGGCTGTCGTCATCCTCCAGCAACTGGTACAGATGTGTCGGTGAATCTTTCACGATCAGCAACCCTCTATTTACCATATAGTTATCAAAAAGGAAGACGTTGCCGCGCGTGGAGAAGCTACATCCCGGATACAAATGCATCTTCTCTTCCGTCACGAGGCAGTCGTTCAAATCCGTGCGGTCGAAGAGCTTGAATGTCTTCAGCGTCAAATGGCGGACATTCAGCGGGACGTTGTCGATGCGGTCCAATGTGGCGGCTTCGATGACATCCTTTGCCACTGCGTTTTCATTGCCCGTGCCGCCTTTTTCCGCAACCCGTTGCGAAGAAGATGGATGCAGCCCTTTGCAACGCCGTTCGAGAACGACGAACGGCAGTTGTGGATAGACAGCAAGTTTCGTTTCGATGACACCGCCGCCCTGCCGTTCCGTCGCCGTCAGCAACAGATGCTTTGTGGAAAGACCGCCGTTGTTCGAAACGGCGCATTCAATCGCCACATCCGGCGTGACGGCAGGCGGTTCGTCGCCCCGCCATTCCTTTGCGGAAGCCTTGTCCACCGTCGCCGTGCAGACCAAGCCTTGGGCGCACCACTGGAAACGGCGCTCTATTCGTTTGTTGCCGATGACAAGTGTGTTTTCCGTCCACGACGCATAGCAATCTTTATACTTTTCCATGTCCATCTTCACCATAAATAATTAAGCATTAAGCACTAAGCATTAAGCATTCTTCAGGCTTTCCGTCACCATCTTTGTCAGCACGGTCTCTGGATCATCCACGATATCCGTGTCCAGCATGAATTCTGTCTGTCCCGTCTTCCGGCTGATTTGAGGCAGCACAAACTGAAGATTTTTGAAGCGCTCTTCACAGAAACTGCGGACGGTCTTGCCCGCCGCATCGCTTTGTTCACAGATACGTTCACGCGCTTCATCCTTGAAGCGGACGATCAGGCCGTACATTTGCCTAAACGATCCGCGAATTCATCCACCTCCACCAAATGCTGTTTTAGCGCCAGATGGCGGCAGTCTTTCATCAGCTTTGCCAACGCGGCCTTTGGATCATGCACAAATGCCTCATCCACGGAGAGTTCCATCACCCCCATGGACGGCAGCTCGTATTTGAATTCACGGAAAAGACGTTCCAATACGGTCATCAAGCCACGCGCTCCCGTCTTCTCTTCGTATGCTTTCACGGCAATTTCATGTAAACCCGTCATATCGACATCCAAATCAATGCCGTAACCTGCGAAATCTTCATGATATTGCGTCATGACACCGTTTTCGGCCCGTGTCAGAATCTGCTCCAAATCCGACACGCTCAAATCGTCCAGCGTGACACGCACAGGAAGACGCCCCACGAATTCCGGCTCGAAACCGAAATCGACTAAATCCTTCGTCGTCACCTGCGCCAAAAGCTCCGTCGGTTTCTGGATGTCCGGACGGTCGCTTCCATGTCCGAAACCAATTTGCGCACTGCCTAAACGGCGGCCGATCTGTTCGGGCAGTTTGGCAAACGCGCCGCTGACGATGAACAGAATATGCTTTGTCCGAACGGACATTTTCGGCACGGAGCCGCTGCTCTGCAAAGACATCATCGCCTGCATCTGTCCGAGCATATCGTTCTGCCCCACGGTCTTAACCTCTGTGTCCTCCATCAGTTTCAGCAGATTGACCTGTACGCCGCGGCCGGACACGTCGCGCTGCATTGTGCTGTCGCCCTTCCCTGCGATTTTGTCTATTTCATCGATATAGACGATGCCGTATTCGGCGAGTTCCGTGTTGCCGTCGGCGACTTTTACCAGATCGCGGACGATGTCCTCCACATCGTATCCGACATAGCCTGTTTCGGAAAACTTTGTCGCATCGGCTTTTACAAATGGAACTCCAATGAGCTTGGCGATGCATCGCATCAAATACGTCTTACCGACACCCGTAGGGCCGAGCATCATGATATTGTGTTTCGCATAATCGTGCTCCGCCAGTTCAGGCTTCTCCAGGCAGCGGCGGACATGGTTGTAATGGTCGCAAATCGCGACGGACAGCACCTTTTTCGCCTCATCCTGGCTGATGACGAAACGATCCAGATAATCCTTGATTTCCTTTGGTTTAAAGGAAAATTCACGGATTTTCTTCAACGTCTCCTCATGGGTGTCCTTTTTCGCGGCCTCTGTTTTCTTCGTCGCCTTCGCTCCCATAGTGTTGGGCGGCATGTCCATGCGCACAAACTGGCCGCCCAGCCTTTTCAAGGCATCCTCCAATAGGCTGGACAAATTGCCCATCTGCGGATCGCCGTTGTTCGACTGCTGCCCTTCTGCTTCTTTTTCTTCCTTCGACTCGTTCTCATCGAACGGCCTGCCTTTGTCTTCCGTCATCGCCCAAACTCCCAAAAATTATTTTCCTTTCAATCGCATATACAATTCATAGAAACGGTCTTCATATTGCTCGAACACCCCGTAATCACGCAACTTGCGGCCCAAATCCTCCGCTTTGGACAGTGTGTCGCAATTGTCGAAATCCGTGTCAATCTCCATGCGCACGGCGACGGGTACGCCGCGTTCCAACCCAAGCAGACCGTCACGCGCCATGTCTCGTACGTTGTATGGCATCGAACGCTTGACCAAATCGCTGATGAATCGCATGAGCGACACATCCCAGAATCGGTCAAGACCAATGATTACGCCCTGCACGGCATTCAAATCGTCCTGCGCGGCGCGAGCTAGCTGGTCGGCGACATCCGCGACCGTTCCGCCAACTATTTCCTCGCTGTACTCCTGCTTCATGAAGCACAGCCCATATTGGATGAATCGCAGATTGTCCTGGCGGCTTAACACATGGTCAAAATAATTTTGTGCATCTTCGCTGAAATTTTCCAGCATCTGCTGGCGAAAATAATGCGGCGTCACGACAAGCGGCCGGGCGGATTTCACCACGCCGCGGCGCAGCCGCACATGGCCATCATCATTTTCCACAGCCGACACGACGTTGTACGTAACGTGCGTTTCTCCAAATGTCTCCAGCAACTTTCGCGGCATGAAGACGATTTCCGTCGTCCGCGCCGCGTACCATATTTCGTTATAGGATGGCATATTCGTTCTATCCAGATATCAGGCTTTCCCAAGGCGGCGTTTTCCTGCCATGCAGGGCGGCTTATTCACGACCGTCTCGAAAATTAGTCGCCCTGCATTTGCCGTTTTGAGCTTTTAAATTAAATTGTATAGACAATGCGAAGGATGAATTGTTTCAATTTGCCCCTGCATTTCATTTTTGCAAGTTGGAGCCACTCCAATCTGCAAATGTTTTGTTAATATACCATGTATCGCATTTCATTCCCAATCATCACCATCGCTTTCGTGTCATGAACTATCAAGCCATACCCAAAGACGTCGATTGGTTCTGCCATCATCTGGTAACCGACAAACTGCTCACGAAAGAGCAGTGCATCAAGGCCATCGAAGCCATTGAAAAATCCGGACAGGCCGTCACTCTCCGACTGCTCAAACTAGTCATCTTGCAGAACAAGCTCTGTCAGGACGCACCGAAACTGGACGTGCTTTCCACATTGTCCACTTCCGAAGCCGTCAACGGCAGACCGCCGCAAAGCATTTTGAATCCGAATCCCGTGCCTGTGCAAACACCGCCTCCAGCGGCTCCGCCACCACCCGCCGACGTTGCTCCATTGAAGACGCGCCCCCCCATGCCCTCTTCTCCAACCGTCGCTCCAACTTCTTCTGCGCCAACGCCGAAACCACCAGAAGTCAAAACACCGCCGGAGGACAAAATCGCCTGGCTCAAAGGCTGGCCCGTCCTCAACCAAGCCGAAAATATGTCACGCGAAGCCGCAAGGCAACTGCTGGACGATTTCCTCCACAAGGCCCGTGAAAACAAATGCAGCGACGTCCACATTTCCGCCGGAGCTTATCCTTTTGTCCGCCGCTACAAAGAAGTCTTCCTTGTTCCTGAACAGGAGGTCCTCTCCAGAAAGGCAGCCGAAAATCTCAACTACGCCCCGCTGACGGAAGAACAATATGCAGTTTTCGAAGAACACCGCGACCTCGACTACAGCTACAACATCAAAGAAGACGACCGCTACCGTACCAATCTCCTCCTCCATCGTCTTGGCCCCGAAGGCTCATACCGCATCATCAAAAACACCATCACCCCCATCGCCCAGCTGGGCTTCAAACAACCAGAAGTCATTGAAAAACTAACGACTTATGGACAAGGCTTGATTCTCGTCACAGGCGCGACTGGCTCCGGCAAGTCCTCCACGCTCTCCGCGCTCGCGGAATACATCAACGTACATCGTCACGACCATATCATTACCGTCGAAGACCCGATCGAAGTCGTCTATCAGCCCAAAGGCTGCAACATCACGCAGCGCGAACTGAACATCCATACGCGCTCTTTCCAGAACGCCCTCCGAGCCGCCCTCCGCGAAGACCCCGACGTCATTATCATCGGCGAAATGCGTGACTTGGAAACCATTGAAATGGCCATCCACTCCTCCGAAACCGGCCACCTCGTCATCGGAACGCTCCACACATCCTCCGCAGCCGACACCATGAACCGCCTGCTTGACGTCTTCCCGCACGGCCAGCAGGCCCAAATCCGCGCGATGGTCGCCGAATCGCTCAAGGGTGTCATCTGCCAGCAGCTCCTTCCGAACAAAAACGGCGACGGAGTCGTACTCGCATACGAAATCATGCTCGGCACGCTCGCCGTCTCCAATCTCATCCGCGAAGGCAAGACGTTCCAGATCGAATCCACCATCCAAACCAGCAAAAACATCGGCATGATTACGATGGAACAGAGCCATTTCGACCTGTACATGGAAGGTGCCCGCTCCTACGAACAGACAATCCCCTTCATCCGCACGCCAGATTTGAAACGGCAGATGCAGCAACGCGAAGCACAGGCCTTCGGCGGAGGTGCGCCCACCGCTGGAGGAATGCCGTCACAACCGCCACTGACCGTTGACCCTCAGCAGGGCAAGAAACGCTTCGGCTGGTTCTAATCTCTCGTTCATCGTTCAAGACAAAGGATTTACAAATATGCCAAAAATAGACGCTTTCCTCAGAACCATGATCGAAAAGGGCGGTTCGGATTTGCACCTCTGTTCCTCCATGAAGCCCAAAATCCGTGTCCATGGGCAGTTGCAGCCACTGGACGTCCCCGAAATATCCCCTGCCGAAATGAAAGACATCCTGTACGAAATCGCGGCTCCCGTCAAGAAATGGGACTGGTTCGTCAAAAACAAAGACCAGGATTTCGCGTATGAAATCGAAGGACTTGCGCGTTTCCGGGTCAATTACATGTACAACCATTTCGGCCCTGGCGCCGTCCTCCGCGTCATCCCCACGCGCATCATGACCATCGATGAAATGAAGCTGCCGGGCATCCTCCGCGAAGTCTGCAACTATCCCGCAGGACTCGTGCTTGTGACAGGCCCGACCGGCTCCGGCAAATCCACGACGCTCGCCGCCATGATGGACTACATCAACGACACGCAGAGCAAGCACATCATCACCATCGAAGACCCGATCGAATTCGTCCATCCAAATAAGAAATCCGTCATCGTCCAACGCGAAGTCGGAGCGGACACGGAGGCTTTCGGAATCGCCCTTCGCGGCGCCATGCGAGCTGACCCAGACATCATTCTCGTCGGCGAAATGCGCGATCTTGAAACGATGAACCTCGCCTTGACCTGCGCCTCCATGGGCATGCTCGTCTTCGCGACGCTCCACACCAACAACGCGCCGAAAACCGTGGACCGCATCATCGACACCTTCCCCGCCGAGCAACAGCCGCAGATACGCGCCATGCTCGCGCAGTCGCTCACGGCCGTCATCTCCCAGCTGCTCTGCCGCACGAAAGACGGAAAAGGCCGTGTCGCCGCCCACGAAATCCTCCTGAAGCACGAAGCGCTTCCCGCGACCATTCGTGACGGTGCCATCGCCAACATCCGCTCAATCATCGAACAATCCGCCGGCCGCGGCATGAAAACCATGGACTCCGACCTCATGCGCCTTTTCAAAAGCGGCGTCATCACAGCGACGGAAGCTTTCATGAAAGCGACGAACAAGCAGGATTTCGAACCGTTCCTGACATCCGAAGACATGCAGGCCATTCGCTCTTAATGATTAATGATTAATGAGTAATGATTAATGAGTAATTTGAATATGTTTCCAAGTTTTAGTTTTATTAACCACTAACCACTTATAATAATTGTGAATTGTGCATTGTGAATTGTGCATTGTGAATTGTGAATTGTGAATTGTGCATTGTGAATTGTGCATTGTGAATTGTGAATTGTGAATTGTGAATTGTGAATTGTGAATTGTGAATTGTGAATTGAAAAACATCCTATTCTGCCTGGACTACTACTACCCCCACCTTGGTGGGGCGGAAGTCCTCTTTACGGCACTTGCCGAAGGACTTGTCCGCAAGGGCTTCCATGTGCGCGTCCTGACGCAGAAGGTACCAGGAACGCTTGAATATGAAATCCATAATGGTGTGGAAATCAACAGGATTTCAACGTTTGGCAGTCGTTATCTTTTCACTATTCGCGCCATTTCAAAACTCCTGCGGCTTACGGAATCGTCGGACATCATCCACGCGACGACGTTCGCATCGACGCTGCCCGCATGGTTCGTCGCCAAAATCACGAAAATTCCGCTCGTGCTGACCGTCCATGAAGTATGGGTCGGCCTTTGGAAACAGGTCTCGGATGCAGGAGCTGTTTCTAATTTCCTTAACGACAAGATTGAGCGGTTCATCTACTGGTTTGACTACCAGAACTACGTCGCCGTCTCGCACTCAACGGCCAACGCTCTTTTAAAGCTCGGCATCCCCCAGTCAAAAGTCCATGTCATCTACAATGGCTTGGACTACGATTTCTGGTCGCCGCAAGGCCATGATCGTGAAGCGCGGCGTGCAAGCCTCAGACTGCAAAATCATTTCACGTTTTTCTTCTCCGGCCGTCCAGGCTGCTCGAAAGGTCTTCCTGTTCTCTTGAAAGCATTTGCGGAAATTCATAAAACACATCCCGACAGCCGTCTGCTGGCACTTGTCAGCCATGCGAAAGCCGTTCAAAAAGGATTTCAGGAAGCAGAGAAACTGATTGAGTCATTGCATTTGCAGGATGCCGTCATTTTGCATGAACCCGTTCCGGCAGAAGAGCTTCCGGATTTCGTTTACTGTGCGGACACAGTTGTCGTCCCCTCCCTTTCCGAAGGCTTCGGCTTCGCCGCCGCCGAGGCGTGCGCCATGCGCCGCCCCGTCATCGTCACAGACAACGCCTCGCTGCCAGAAGTCGTTTCAGGAAAAGTTATTACAGTTCCACCAAACCATGTTGCCGCATTGGCATACGCCATGGAACGCGCCTTGCAGGACGATTTCCAGATCATCCCCGAAAAACGCTTCCCAATCTCCGCAAATCTTGAACAACATATCGCCCTTTACAATAAAATATTGAATCAACACTGACATTCAAGCTAAATACGTCCCAGTTGTCCCAATCATCCTATATGCCCTAAAAATGAATTATAAAAATTACATCTTCTTTGACCGCGATGACACGATTATCATCGACAAAGGATACCTCTCCGATCCTGCCGGAGTTGAATTTCCCAAAGGTGCCATCGCAGGTCTGAAACGTCTCCATGACGCGGGATACGGCATCATTCTCATCACCAACCAATCCGGTATCGGCCGCGGCTATTTCACGGAAGACGATCTCGCCGCCGTTCATCACCGTCTCATTGAACTCCTTGCCGCCGAAGGTCTTAGTCTGTCTGGTATCTACTACTGCCCCCACGCCCCCGATGCCAACTGCAACTGCCGCAAGCCGAAAACAGGCCTCCTGGAAGCCGCCTGCAAGGATTTTGACATCGACTTGAAATCCACCGCCATGTTTGGCGACAGCAAGGTCGATGTCCAGCTTGCCAAGAATTTCGGCATCACCGCCATCCAGATCACCAACGGAAAGAAAACTCCGCTTCCTGAAGCGGATTTCGTCGCCGAAACGCTTGACGATGCAGCCGCATGGTTTCTTCATCAATTCACAATTCATAATTCATAATTATCTTATTTAGAAACAACAGATGATGATAAATTGTAAATTACGAATTGTGAATTGTGCATTGTGAATTGTGCATTGTGAATTGTGCATTATGAATTGTGCATTAAAAAACATCCTAGTCATCTCAAACTGCCGCTTCGGCGACAGCCTCGTCATGATTCCCGCCTTGCAGCTGCTTAAGTCTTCTTTTCCAGAAGCTAACATCTGCCTGCTCAGTGAACGCGAAGCTAACGGCGCCGTTTCTGCGGATCAGATTCTTGGTGACCGTGGCATCGTCGATACGTTTGAGGCATTGCCAATGGACGGCGACAAGCTGAAACGCCTTTTTTCACGATTGCGGCTAATCTTCAAACTTCGCAAGCAGTCATTTGATCTTGGAATCGTTCTCATGCCACCCTATCCTCCTCTGACGATGGCACTTGTAAAACGCTTTACATTATATTTAAAACTATTCGGCTCCAAGCGAATCATCGCTCCTGAAAAGATTTTGGATTTCAACGAAAAACGCCTCAACGTCGTGGACGCCTTGCTTGACGTTCTCTCGCCATTGAATCTCAAACTGCCTCCTCAAGGTCATGCGCCATACGCACTTCCGCCACTCCTAAATGGTAAAGAAGCAAAAATTGAAGCGGACGCCATCGTGGCGTCCGCTCCGGAAGGTTCCTTCCGGCTGGCCGTCGCCCTCGGCACGAACATGCCCGCCAAGCAATGGCCGTTGGACCATTTCGCCGCCGTCCTGAAACAGCTCTGCGCGGAAGCGTCCGTCTGGCCATTCTTCTTCGGTGGTACGGCCGATGCAGAATACGCTTCAAGTCTCATAAAGAACGGCATTTGCGGCACTCTTGTCACAGGCCGGACACTCCCCCTCGCCTCTGCCGTCATGGAACGTTGCAACGGTTATTTCGGCCACGACACAGGCGTCATGCATCTCGCCGCCGCGCTGCACAAGCCTTGTGTTGCCCTATTTTCCTCACGCGATCCTGCTGGGATGTGGGATCCATACGGAAACAATCACATCATATTACGTATCAATGGATTAAATTGTTCAAACTGTGGTGCGGTTGTCTGTCCGAAAGCCGATCACCCCTGCATGGCGCAATCGCCGCAGGATGTTCTTCTTGCCCTCCAACAACTTGTCAAATCCAAACTTGCCTGAACGACCATGCGAATCGTGCAAATTAACACAGCAGACCGTGGCGGCGGCGCCGAAGGCTCCGCCTGGAATCTCTTCAGCCGATTCCGCAGTCTTGGGCACGACTCCAAGCTTGTCGTCGGCCGCAAGTATTCTCAAGATGCGGATGTCATTGAAATCCCCCGCAAAGCGCATTGGACAGGCCGCCCATGGCAATGTCTTGCAAATGCCGCACGCTCCCGCGAAGGCTCCCTGCCCGGCATGCGGTTCCTCGCCAGATGCTTCGACCGCCTCGCCAATCCATCGCGACTCATCGACTGGTGGAATGGTCGTGATGAATGGACGTTCCCAGGCTGTGCTCAACTTCCACAAATTATTGGAAACAAAACGGATATAATTCATTGCCACAACCTACACGGGTGGTATTTCGACCTACGTGTCCTGCCCGAACTCGCCAAAATCGCACCAATCGTCCTCAACCTCCGCGACACATGGGCACTCACCGGACATTGTGCATATTTCATCGACTGCGACCATTGGAAATCCGGCTGCGGAAACTGTCCGCGACTCAATGTCTATCCTGCTGTCAGAAAGGATAATACAGCCTGGAATTGGCAACGAAAAGCCGCCATTTTCAAAGTGTCGAAGCTCCATGTCACAGCCCCTTCCCAATGGTTGCTGGACCGCGCAAAAGAATCCATGCTCAACGCCGTTGAATACAAGCTCATTCCAAACGGAATTGACACAACTGTTTTTACACCAGGCGATTCCGTCGCCGCTCGACAAGAGCTCAGCCTTCCGCTGGACGCAAAAATCGTCATGTTCGCCGCAGCCGCCAAATCTAGCTATTTTAAAGATCCAGATACGTTATGGTCTGGAGTCAAACGACTTGCCACACTCGACCCGAATCTGTTCTTCCTCTGTGTCGGAATGGAGCTGACATCTGAAATCAATGGCATCCATGCCAAGGGCATCCCGTATGTCAGCGACGCACGGCAAATGGCGCAGTACTATCGCAGCGCCAACGTCTTCCTTCACACGGCAAAGGCGGAGGCTTTCGGCAAAACCGTCACGGAGGCGATGGCCTGCGGCACGCCTGTTGTCGCATCCGCGACCGGCGGACTTGTCGAACAAATCATCGACGGCCAGACAGGCCTCCTCTTCCCGACAGGCGATGCCGAAGCTCTCGCACAAGCAGCCCTCCGCATCCTTAACCTTCCTTCGGAAGAATATGCCGCCATGCAGTCCACCGCCGCCAAGCGTGGTGCGTCATTCAGCCTAACCCGCCAGACTGAACAATTTATCAATTGGTATAATGAAATTATATCCCAAAAACTTTGACTGTAACTTACATAATAAATAACATTTAATATCTTTCAAACAATAATGAACAAAAATTTTTTTCTATTTATGTTTTGCGCATCACTGACCGTCTCCGCCATGCCGCTAATGATATCCATCGACGGTAAACCAAATGCGGAAATTGTTTTACCACAACAGCTTCAGGTTGAACAACCTGCGCTTTTGGCGGCTCAAGAGCTTCAATTATGGATACGCGAAATCAGCGGAGCAGAGCTTCAGATTGTTACAAATGAAACTAAGACGCAGCCTATTGTATTGAAATTTGCATTAAAGCCGACGGAATTTCCGCAGGATACACAAGCCATCGGCAAAACAGACGGTTACGCCGTCCGCCCAACCATCAACGGCTTCATGCTTTTCGCCAACGTTCCAGGCGGTCTGCTGCGCGGTGTCCACCGTCTGCTCTACCGCAATACGGACATCATCTGGGCACGACCGAACCGCGATTTCGGAACGGTTTTCACAAAGAATCCAAACTTGTCTTTCACACAGTTTGATTATGTTGATATTCCAGCATTTATACAACGAGGCTGGCAAATAGAAACTGGTCGCAATGAAGGTGCAAAGGAGGCTTTCGCCGCTTGCGATGACTGGCAGATGCGCAATTGCTCCAACTGGTCAACATCTTCTATAGAAACCAAAAAACGCTTTGGTTTCATTCTTGAATATGGCGGCGGCCACAATCTCATCGGCCTCTACATCCAGCCGCAGAAATATTGGAACACGCATCCTGAATTCTATTCACAGCTCGGCGGCAAGTTAACCGACCCGCGAAAATATTCTGCACGAACACAGCTCTGCTTCACGAATCCACTTCTGCTCCAAACATTTAAGGAAGAACTGGAAGCTCGCATAAAGGCCAATCCAGATTATGTGACTTACCGCGTGATGATTGAAGACAACTTCGATATGTGTGAATGCCCCAACTGCTTGAAAGACATCACGTTACCAGATGGACGTATCCTCAAAGGCAACGCCCCGAAACGTTCCGATGAATGGCTTGCCCATCGCAACACTCAGTTCTTCCTGTGGTACAACGAGTTAGCCAAATACATGAAAGAACATCATCCAGGTAAACGACTCCTTTCCTTTGCATACTTTTTCACGGAACCCGCCCCGCTGATTCCCATCGAAGACAACATCGACATCTCCTTCTGCCCCATCTTCAAAGACTCCCGCGCCGACGTGCTCGATGAACAGAACAAGACGACTTTCGACCGCCTCTCCAAATGGCTGTCCCGCACGCCAAATGTCACGTGGCGGGAATATTACGGCCTCAACGTCCCCTACCCGCGCCCCATCGACACCGTCGCCTTCCGCGACTACCGCTACCTCCGTTCGCAGGGAGTCAAACGCACCTACAGTGAAATGGTCTGCGATTTCGGCAATTTCCACCGCTGGCCAGGCGATGATGTATGGGACCTCGGAGCCCCGTTTCTTTGGAATCTGACAAACGCCGTATGGAATCCAGAACAGGACTGCCATACCCTCCGCCATGAGTTCTGCGAACGCTGCTTCGGCAAGGCCGCGGATGACATGGAAGCATTTTACAATCTGCTTGAAGAACATTGGTATGCAACGCGTAAGAAATCCGTCTGGAACGACAGGCCGAATGCGCTTTGGAACCTCCTCCGCCGCGATCAACCACGTTTCATGAAAATGGCCGCCCTGCTTGATTCCGCCATCGCAAAGGCCGACAAACCCAATGGCAAAATCATGCTCGAACGTTTGAAGAAATCATGGCAGAACCACAATATCTCTTGCGACGTCGTCCTCCATGCGGGCAAAGTCGCGGAACCGCCGCCATTCGATGCAACGCTTGAAAATGGCCCCTGGGCGACGGCTCCCGTCGTCCCGCCGTTCCCGAATGCACCGAAAACGACCGTCAAGCTCCTCCATGATGGCATTCATCTCTACGCCGCCATGCGTGCCGAAGGAAAAGATGTCAAGAAGAAATTCAGAGCGGACATAAAGTACGTCCAGCAAGAGGCTTTCAATATCTTCTTTGAAATCGCCAATCCGACTACGGGCCAGCCCGATTCCGTCCATTTTCTCGTGGATCCTGTTGGCGGGACATATCATTCCCTTTCCGAGAACAGGCCCATCAAATTGCCATGGAAGCATCAGGAGATTCTGGAAGACAACTCGTGGACGATCATGCTCACCATCCCGCTGGCTCCCATGACGAAGCCATTGAAAGTTGCCATTTTCCGCCGATACACGAAAAGCAAACCATGGCCGTTGTTGCTCTACGGCTTCCCTAACACGGAAATGCACGAATACACAACATTCTGCCCGCTCATTTTAGACTGACACAAAGAAAGCCGTAACTTACTGAAATTACGGCTTTTACATGGCGTTCCAGACAGGATTCGAACCTGCGACCTACTGCTCCGGAGGCAGTCGCTCTTTATCCATTTTATACTTAAAATACACCTTTATGGTTGTCCTTTAGTTGTCTTTTTGAAAAAATGCTCTACATTTATAACAAATGAAAGCAGGTTTGAGAAAAATCAAGAAAATGGTTAAGATGGAGCTATTATGGCAGACAAGACAGCAGCAAAAGGACGTGCGAAAGGAACAGGGCAGATTTTCAAGAAGGGCAACCGTTTCTATCTTCAGATAAGGAGCAAGGGGGAGAGAAAAACCTTCCTCCTTCGGAATGCCGACGATTCGTACTGCACGACGAAGGCACAGGCGGAGGAGGCGGCAAAACGGATAAATAAGAAGACCTTGGAGTTAGATACGTTGGAGAACGTTGTTGATACCATGGCGGGGATCCGGCAGTTAAAACGCGAGGCAACGTTTGGCTTTGATGATATTTGGCCTTCTTTTTTGAAATCCGCCAATCGTCCAGATGCCAATGAAAACCATCTAAGAGAACAAAAACGTGAACTGGACAGATTTGTGGCATGGGTATGTGAGCAGGAGAGAAAGCCCAATGTCGATACAGAACAATCGAAAAAGAAAGGAAGATCCAAACCCTTAGCTGACGAAGCCCAGACACAGAAAATAACGTCTCCAGCTGAAATAACGCCTGAACTGGCCAATGAGTATATGGGGATTATTGGCAAGAATGTATCAAACAGAACATTCAATGTTTATCTGGGATACCTGCGACTCATTTTTTCCCTGACTTATGCAATGGCAGGTTTGAGGTCCAATCCATTTGAGGGAATCAATCGGAGAACGGAGATAACCGCCAGCAGGAGCGATTTCACTGAACAGCAGATAGCCCAGATTTTTGCTGGATTCTCAAAAGGATTCTTTGAAGAAGTGAAACAAGAAGGATTCGACGGACATGGTGGAAGATGTGTCAGAATCATTCAGCATGAGTTTAAACCTTTGTTTAAGGATGAGATGGAAGTCCTGTTGAAACTCTGCTGCTTTACTGGTTGTGATGGTCAGAGTGGATGCTTGATGAAATGGGATGGCGTAAACATGGATATGAACACGATCTCCTACATTCGGGAAAAAACCATAAAGGCAACAGGCGGAAAAGTCATAACCTTACCGATTCATCCGGTTTTGCGTGACGCCTTGGAAAAAGCCCAAAGTTGGCGTGAGGCTGATTGCCCTTATATACTGCCGCATGTCGCCGAACGCTACAAGCGAAATCATTGGGGTGTTCAGAAGGATGTCCAAAAAATCATTCATTGTGCGCTGAAGGTTGATGTGACGAATCGTGAGTCGGTTGGTAAGCGAGCGATGCCCGCCAATCGATACAGCCTTCACTCTTTCCGACACTCCTTTGTTTC
>JAGCSE010000305.1 GCA_017964325.1 Victivallales bacterium
AAAATTTGCATATCATATAATAAAATAGTTATTTATAAAAACTTTATTAAAAATAGATTTGAACATTTTCTATAGTTTATAATAAATATTAAAAATATAATATATTCTCTTTGTTTAGCCTAACTTTTCTTTGTCTAGTTTGAAATGTTTCAAACTGGTATTATCTTAAGGATAAATCGTCAACTAACCGTCAACAAATGGTGGCTGGATTAGGCGCAGAATCGGCACGGACGTTGAAAATCCGTGCTTGCAGGATGTTGGAAGAAGGCAATTGTTTCCCTTCCAAGCTGGTGAGGAGGGTTCGATTCCCTTCACCCGCTCCATTTTTGAGCCGTGATTTTTATCACGGCTCTTTTTTATTTCAAAACTGAACTTAACACAACTTTCATTTCGCAAATCGACCAGAACCGCTGGCGCGGCTTCGTCAGCACAAGCTTCACATACCGCGCATACGTCCCGTTCAACGGCACTTTGTATTGGCGCGAACTGAATTCCATTGACATGAGTTTCGTCCAATCCTTTCCGTCGTTTGACACCATCACATCCAAGGCTCCCGGATAGTCGTCGCCTTCGTCGCCGGAATCGATCTCAATGGCTTGCAGCAACTTGGACATGCCCATGTCAATCTGGAACCATTCACCGCCGGCCTGCCGCCGACCGATGTTCCAACGCGTATTGCGTTTTCCGTCGTATGCAAGTTTCGTGGACGATGAATTATGGGATGCCGTCAACGCCTTGGCACGGCTGTCGGCCATGTTCTCACGTATCGTTTTGACAGCGGCTTCCGCGCTTTCCTTCAGCTCCGCGTCCTCACGATACGCCTCCGCGAGCTTCAGCGCCTCCGGATGCGACACACGCCCTATTCCGCTGATGATCGACACTTTTTCGTTCGCGCCCATCGCCATCTGCATGATTTCCTTATACATGGCAATCGTTTCATCAATTGGCCGGTTGCTTGGCAACGACAGCATCTGCGCATAACCACGCAACGCCAAAATCCGCAACGCAGCGTTGTTCTTTTCATTCTTATTCGCATTCCGCAACGCCTCCAACGGCGCAGGATTCGGCCATTCCGTCAACGCGAGAATCGCCGCGCGCTTCACACCGTCATCTATACTGTCCAACGCTTTCACCATGTCCGCCAACGTCGCATCAAGGCCAAGCTTGCCCAGAACGCCAAGAATCGACACTTTGACAGGCGTAGAGCCCTGCGCCAATGCCGCCAACAGGATGTCGCCGACAGCCCTCTTGTCTTTCGACTGATGTCCCAACGTCACCGCCAACGTCGCTAACCGACTGCGATCACCTGACTTGGAAGCATGGGCCAACAACGCCACGACCGTCTGGTAATCCTCTTCAACGGCGATCATCGGCAACGCAGCGATGGCTTCACGTCGCACAGCATCATCGCTATCCACCGCACTTTTCAGCACCAATGAAAACGCAGGACGATAATGACGCTGCCCCAACACGCCGACCAATACGCCTCGAACCGCCGCCGGAAGCGACGCATCCGAAGCCTTTTTGACGATTGCATCATCAATGGCGCCAACGGGTTCGGACTTGATCCGAGTCAACACGCGGCGCGACGACTGGCAGCCGTGCTCCGTCGTCGTCGCCAACGTCGCCAACGGAATCACGCACTTTTCCGTACCGCAAGTCTCCAATGCGTTTATGGCAGAAAGCCGCAGTTGCTCATGTTCTTTTTCCGCAGCCATCGCCTCCAGAAGAACAGGCTCGTAACGTTTATCCGCCGTCCGACCGACCATCTGGAAGACAACGACCGCCCTATTCTTCGGGAACGTCCTCCATTCCGCCGCGATTTTTGGCAGCGCATTCGGGATGTTTTTGCTTTCAAGCAATTTCGGAATGACATTCATGATGGTTTCATCGCCGTTCCGCAACGCCTCCATGATATCCGCGATGGATTCGTCTCCGCGATTTTCGCAACGGACGGCGAATGCGCATGCCTTCTGATGCGGCAATGCGTCCATTGCCGCCAAAATCGCATCATACGCCATCGCACAATCTTGTGGTTGAACATGATACAAACAATTCACCATCCCCGCCAACACATCACGTCGTGACTCTTGCGCGACTTTTGGCAGACATTCCGCCAAAGCATCCAATGCTTCCTTCGTAGCGATCCGCCCCAACGCAATCGCCGCCGCTGATGCACAGCCGTTTTCATTCAACGCCTGCTTCAGAACGGGAACAGATTCTACAACATGTTTTTTCCCAAGCACTTCGCAAATCATCGGATGGCGGTCTGCGGGAATCTTCCCAAACGCTTCCACAAGCATCTTGTCCGCTTCCGGTTCGCGGATCCGCTGGAAGACATACAACGCCATGTCCGCCACGCGCGGATCGGCGGATTGTGATTTGATCACTTCCGGCATCGCCTCCACGCCGGCCGTCCACGACAGTTTCCGCAACCGTTCGCACGCTTCGTCAACGTTTTCCTGTGCAAACGAACAGATATTGATCAAAAGGAATATGGCTAGAATCTTTTTCATCTTTATCCTTTCATTAATGATTAATGATATCATTAATCATTAATCATTAATCATT
>JAGCSE010000306.1 GCA_017964325.1 Victivallales bacterium
CTTTTCTCCTTTAGCTTCCCATTTTCTTTTCCCTTCATTCATGACAAAATCCATAAAACCACACATTTTCTTATCTTCCATTATTGGTCACTGATTAAACTGTTCCTTGTTGCATGAACCGTTTATTATAAAGGTTTTTCACCTGGTTGAATTGACTGACGGTGATTCCGAGGATCGAGCGTATGCGCACATCGTCAAATTGTGTTTTCATATTTGCGTAAGTCTCCGCCCATGCCTCCAATTTTCCTTCCCTTCTGCCTTCTTCTTTTCCTTCCCTTCTGCCTTTCTTTTCTCCTTTAGCTTCCCATTTTCTTTTCCCTTCATTCATGACAAAATCCATAAAACCACACATTTTCTTTACCTCCATTGTTGGTTTTAGACCGAAGTCTTCGGACAGTATTTTCAGTTTTTCGTCACAAGACTTACGCCTTGTGAAAAGTACATACAGAAACCAGAACACGTTGTAGCCACGTTGTGGTGGCACCTTGTCGTTCAGACAGATTTTCCATATTTGAACGAAATCACTGGCGTGCCGTCTATATCGTCTTTGTTTGTAGCATGTTCCCGTCTTCGGCATTTCCATGACCAGTTCTTCCTGTTGATGGACACGGCGGACGGTGTTGGCCATCCAAAGCGGGGCATTCGGGAATATCCAACAGGATATCACTGGTGCGAGCCGTTTGTAGTTTACGCGTCCCTGCATCAACCGACCAGGTTGTGAACTGACTAGGCGACATTGATAATATATCATTCTTTTGTCCATATTATAGTCATTTGTATATTTTTTTTGTATCTCCACGTTGAAAACGACAAGAGACTTGTCGCCATGGCGGTTTGGAATGACAAGTTCAGTCCGTAAATCGTAGTAGATGGAGCCGTCTGTGGCATTTTTGTCTTCGGCGTCCATGTTGGTGACGCGAGGGCGTATATTCTGTTCAAGAGGTTCTGTCCCGATGCGAATATTGGCTTTGGAGAGACATTGCTTGACGATGTCATCTGGGGCCATCGTGCGGCAACTTGGAAAGATGGTCTTGATGATCCACGCGATGACTTCGTTGATCTGAAATAGGCTTTTGGCGACGGAGTCTTCCTGCATATCGTAACCGCTGGTCAGTGTTTTGGTCAGTTCTGTTGGATATTGCTGTGTCATGCTTTTTGTTTGTCTTGAAAAAATGAATTCGAATAGAAAATGTACAGTGAATAAAATAGCATGGCATTTTAATTTGTCAAATTTGTAAAATATTGAAAATAAAAGTAATAAAGAATCATAAAAAATCATAGGAATGATTATGATTCTGCATGATTCTGAATGACTTTATGGAATACAAAAGAGGGCGACTATTCCTTTTTTATTGAATAGTCGCCCATGGTAATCAATGGAGCTACAAGCCTAAAGCTTAACGTAAATGTATGAAAGTAAAAATATTAAGCCATAAATGTTGTTTTGCAAAGTACAATAGATGATTGCGGTTCAATTACTTGAATTCAATGATATTTTCGCCTTCGACCCTCTGGGGGAAATTGACGAAACGGATGGTGGCGTTCTTTTCGGTCAGCTCGACGGCGGTTCCCGTCCAGTCGTCGCCCTTGCCTGTGCGGGAGCCGATGACGACGGGGCAGGGGATGCCGTTCTTGTCCCAATCGTCACCGGGGCGGACGACCTTCAGACGATGGTAGTGGGCGGAGAACATCAGGTTCGGCTTGACGTTTTCGCGGAGAAGCTTGCACCATTCACGGTAGATGTCGGCTTCGAAGTTGCCGCGGATGAACGGGATGTGGCAGACGACGAGGCGGTATTTCACGTCGGGCGCGTTGTATTCCTTGTCCGCGTTCGCGATGACGCTCTTCAGATATTCGGTCTCCTCCAGGCGGAAGGGGTGGAAAGCAACGGTGTGGCCGTATGCCTCATGGCCGTCGGGTTTGTCTTCGCCGCAGTCGAGGGCGATGCCCCAGATCGGGCCGACGCGGAATGTGAAGTAGGAATAGCCGTTGCGGAGAGGCGAGTAGTATTCGAGCTCCTCCGCCATGACACCGCGCGGCTCATGGTTGCCACGTGCGTAAACAACGGGAATCTCGCCGTTTGTGGCACCGCCGGCGACTTTGAAGAGATTGATGAGATCGCTGTATTTTTCGGAACGGTCCAGAATGTCGCCGTTGAGGATGAGCAAGTCGAGATCCTTTCCGTAGTATTGCGTGACCGCGATGGGGGCCTTGACGCGGTTGTGGCAGTCGCCCAGCATGAAAAACTTGATGTTCTCGGTCTTTTCAATCGGGCGGAATTTGTAGGTCTTTTTCTGAAGCGGCTCCGTCTGGGAGAAATAGGCCTTGCGTTTCGTGAGGACGTGGCAGCAGAGCGTGTATTCTTTCGCAGCGTTCAGTTCCGACTGCGGGACGGTCATGCGATGGGAGCTTCTGGCAGAGCGGAGGATGCCGTTCGACGCGTCATAATACTGTTTTCCATTGATTTCCACCCACATAACGACTGGCAGATCCTGCTTGACGAGAGCCATGATCTGGTATTCGTTGCCGACGGCATAGACGACGGGCGGTGTCTGCAAAATGTCATCCGGCAGTTTCTTGGGCTCGGGTTTCGGAGCTTCCGCGGGTTTTGCCGCTTCGGCTGGCTTCTGTTCCGCAGGTTTTGGCGCTTCGGCCGCAGGTTTTTGTTCTGCGGGCTTCTGGGCTGCAGGTTGCGGCGCAGGCGTTACCGCGGGAGCGGGTTGCTGTTGAGCGTGGGTGAGGCAGAAGATGCAGAGGCAGAGGAGGATGAGCTTTTTCATGTTTTTACTGGATGTTGTGGATTTACTGGATGTTCTGAATATTTGGTAAAAGATAAATGTGTTTTGTTGAAAAATCAAGCGGATCAGTCTTCAAGAAGCTTGCGGAACTTGTCAATGACTTGTGCGGTGGTGAGCGGACGGATGCGGAAGTTGGACAGCCAGATGTGTTTGCGGCTCTGTGTGAAGCTCATGTAGAGTTTTCCTTTATATTCTTGCATAAACGGATAGAACGAGTCGATGACCCATGCGCACTGCACGTCGTAGCTACGGGAGATTTCGCTCTGGTCTATCTTCATAATAGCCAAGTGGTAACGGTCTTTTGGCGAATGGACCATATAGAGATTGCCCTGCCATTCGATGAAATCGTAGCGGGACTGTGCCTCGTGGATCCATACAGGTTCGTGCCACGTTTTCTTCACTAAATCGTAATACGTCAAAAAGGCAGTGTTGTTTCGGGAAAACTGTCGGCAAAAGTAGTATGCCCGGTCGCCTTTCACATAGACGGCATTCTCCCACTGCGAATCGTTCGGAAAGTCTGGAATCGACACAAATTCCCAGTTGACAAGGTTATGGCTTTTCATGAGGCAGTTGAACGGACCACAGTAACAACCCGTGTAATAGTAATCCACGTCGTTTTCCGTACGTTTTGAGAGCTTCTGCATGATGCCGATGTCGCCTTGCAGCGGTTTGAAGGCGACACCTTCCTGCCTTAACAGATTTGTGACGGCAGACGTACGGAACGAAACGGTCCTGCCATTGACGGTGAAATTGTTTATCTTAATGTCGCTGAACGTCTTGGACTGGATGTCATACGTGCGATAGACGCGGTAGTATTCGCCGTCGAGGGCGAGCGTCCAGGCGAGATAGAGCGTCTGGTCGTCCTTTCGGAGGAGGACGATGTCGTAGAGGTGGGTGATGTGCTTGCCGTCGATGAGAATCTCCTCACGATTTTCCGCCTTGGCGACGGTCTCGGTCCAGCAGAGGTCATGGTAAGTCTTGTCCTGCGGATTGGCGAGCGGGCAGGTGACGAAACGTGCAAGTTGTTCGGCAGGAGTCTCTTGCTTACCGATGGTGTTGGCATAGTAGGTGCAATAGACGATGTCGTCGATGATGCAGAACGTGGAGACATGGACCATCTTGTCGCCTGGCTTGGCGAAATCGACGATGGGTTTTTCGAGATCGTCTTTGAAGAGGATTCCGTTTGCGAAGGATCCCATGGTGTCGTCAGGCGTCTCATAGAGGATTTGGCCGATTGGATGACCGTTCGGCTGGGCGATGGCAAGCAAGGCTGGTAGCAAAAAGACAAAAAATAGGGAGAAATGTTTCATGATGATGATTGGATAAGTATGACGTCAGGCAAGGCCGATAGCCTTGTTGATTAGATTTTGTTAAGTCATTGAATTTCATCATATTGTGCCAGAAGTTTCAGCGCATGGGCGGCGGCGTACATGCAGTTGATCCAGTCGGCGTCCGGCCCAGTCTTCCAGTTGCACCACGTTGGAATGCGTCCATTGGCCATCTGGATGCGCGTCAGCGAATCGCCCAACGCCCGCGCCTTCGCCAAATCCAGCGGATTCTTCTCCAAATCGTACATCAGCAGATAGAAGCGGATCATCTTCGCGATGGAGGCGTCGACATTCTTGTAGCATTTGTACTGCTCCATCGCCGAAGGCGCCAGCATCCAATTGTTCTTCCGCCAGACGACAAACTGGTCTTCCGCAAAACGCAACGATTCGCGTGCTTGCGCAATGAATTCCGGCGGTATGACACGCCCTTCCCGCTTCCAGATAGCGGTTATGAACAAGAAACTGTCCGCCGCAGGATGCTTCGAGAGATTGCTGTACGGCGCCACCTGCGCATTGACATCTTCAAACTGCCCTTCCCAGTCAAGCGTCTTGATGCGTTTTTTGACGATGTCCATGCCGCGTTCCGCCGCTTCGCGGAAATCGTCACGTCCCGTCACCAAGCCTAAGTTGTTCAGAAATGGCACGATATCGACTGGCTCGCAGGCGTTGTCCGCTACGACTGATCCGTCTTCAATCTTATAGACGAGCGCCCATGTGCCGTCTTCCCGCTGCAGGCGGAGGTACTGCTCGCCGATCTTCACGGCATAATCCAAATAGGCCTGGTTCTTCGTCTCATTGTACAGACGAATCATCGCATTGCCGGTTTTCACCGGATAAATCATCATGATCGTTCCAAGCTTGGGCACGGCGGCCAAATTCTTGCCAGCCTCCGTCGTCGGCATAAGATACGTCAACGGAAGATATTCCAGCGGCTGTCCGGCGGGAACCGCTGTCCGGATCATGAAATTCGCGCTCTGCGTCGCGATTTCAATGGCCTCCGCTTTCACGCTCGGATCCAAATCCACGTGTTCCAGCATCCCTTCGATGATGGCGGAATGCATCTTGCTTGGATAGCAGTAACGCGTATAGTTCGGGCTTGGTTCGCCTTTCTTCAGATGCTGGATGGCTTCGAACGTCAAAAGATAATGATACGTGTCCTTTGCGGCTTCCAGGTACGATTTCGCCTTCGGGGCGTAGCGGTTGTCGAACGGCGGCATGCGGTAGAATTTGCGTTCGCCGCTGACGCCCAGTTCTTTTCCATCCGCATCGATTCCAACGACTTTCACGGTCGTGTCGCCTTCACGCACGGCTCCCCAGACAGGCGTCAGCGCCGCGTATGGCGAATCCGCGATGAATTCCAGCAACGCGCCGTCCGCGCTTTTGACTGTAAAGCGGTATTTCACCGCGCCTTCCACCGGCTTGAATTCGAAATATGGCGCGTAGGTGAACTGCCTCGCGTAACCGTTCCAAAAGACCTGCCCGTATTCAAAACTGCGCCGCACAGGCAGCAGCGTATCTGCAAACGACCGCGCCGCAAGCTTGTCTGACACCGCTTCAGGGCTGTACTGCCCTGTTTTCACGATTTCGACGGGCTTACCGTCAATCTGCAGCATTTCGCCGCCAAAAGCCGCCAATACTGACAACGCCAAAATAATGCTCACGAATCTCATTATTATCACCTTTTATTCATTACTCATTACTCATTACTCAATTACTCATTACTCATTCATATTTAGCAAGTAGCTTAAGCGCGTATGCGCTGGCGAACATGCAGTTGATCCAGTCGCCGCCGGGGATGATCTTGTCTTCGTAGTACCACGTCGGAATCCGGCCGTTGGGCAGTTGGGCGCGCGTCAGCGAATCGCCCAGCGCACGCGCCTTTGCCAAATCCAGCGGATTCTTCTCCAGATCGTACATCAGCAGATAGTAGCGGACCATCTTCGCGACGGACGCATCGACAATGGCGTAGCAGTTGTACTGCTCCAACGCGGCGGGGGCCATCCGCCATTCCGCGCCCTGACGCCGCCACACGACGAACTGGTCTTCCGCAAACCGTTGCACTTCACGTGCATGTGCGATGAATTCCGGCTTCGGCGCAACGCCTTTCTGCTTTAGTATATTATATAGGAAAAGGAAACTGCTCGTCGCAGGATGCTTCGAGAGATTGCTGTAGGGGGCCACCTGCGCGTTGATGTCTTCAAACTGCCCTTCCCAATGGAGCGTCCTGATGCGTTCATATACAATGAGCATGCCGCGTTCCGCCGCCTTCAAAAAAGCGCTACGGCCTGTCGTTTCGCCAAGATTTCCCAAAAACGGCAGAATGTCAACAGGTTCGCAGCTATTCGGGGCTATGATTGAGCCATCGTCGATTTTCAAAATCAACGCCCATGTGCCGTCCTCCCGTTGCAGGCGGAGGTACTGTTCGCCGATCTTCACCGCGTAGTCCAGATATTTCTGCACCTTCGTCTCCTTGTACAGACGGATCATCGCGTTGCCGACGACCGCCGGATAAATCATCATGATCGTGCCGACCTTCGATGCGGCGACCAGCCGTTTGCCGTCTTCTGTCGTCGGCACAAGATACGTCAGCGGAAGATATTCCAGCGGTTCGCCTGCAGGCACGGCCGTCCGCATGAGATAGTCCGCGCATTGCGTCGCGATTTCGATGGCCTCCGCTTTTACGGAAGGCTCCAGTTCCGCGTATTCCAGCAGCCCTTCAATGATGGAGGCGTGCATCTTGCTCGGATAGCAGTAATGCGTGTAGTCCGGATCCGTCTTGCCGCTTTTCAAATATTGGATAGCGTTCATTGTCAACAAGTAATGATATACGCCCTTCGCGACCTCCAGATATGGTTTCGCTTTTGGTGGATAATTGTTGTCGAACGGCTGCATCCGGTAGAATTTGCGTTCGCCGCTGACGCCGAGTTCCGCGCCGTTCGCATCCAGGCCGACGGCCTTCACGGTCGTGTCGCCTTCAGGCACGGCACCCCAGACAGGCGTCAACGCCGCGTAGGGCGAATTCGCATCGAACGCAAGCTCCGTCTTGTCGCTTCCAATAACAGTAAAGCGGTATTTTACAGCGCCTTCCAGCTTCTTGAATTCGAAATACGGCGCGTAGATGAACTGCCTTGCGAAGCCGTTCCAGAAGACCTGTCCGTCTTCGAACGTTCGCCGTACAGGCTGCAACGCATCTGCAAATGACTGCGCCGCAAGTTGATCAGAAGCATTTTCAGGGCTGAACTTACCAGTTTTCACGATTTCCATCTGTATCGCCTCCGCGATTGAAACCACTATGATTAAGAAAACAGTGACCGTTTTTTTCATCTGTACCGCCTTGTTGTTGTGTGTAACAAGTAATATAGACGCTTCTGCGGCTTTTTCATGGTAAACCGTGTTTTTCCATTTGCCATTGTCTTTCCAAAGGCTATTTTACAATATATTTATTAAGCATCAGCAATCCATGGCACAACCATCATGAAAAAAGTCATCTGCTTTGTCATCAGTTTCCTCTGCATCTGCCATGCCCAGCAGCCAGAGGCGCAACAGCCTGGACCGAAGAAATTTCCGGAGGAAATCCTGCAGACGCCTCCCGTCGTCTTCGCCGTCGGCCACGACTACCAGATCATGGTTCCTGTCGTGACCGAAGCCATGATTTCATGTGAAATCAACGGCAAGACATACTATGACGCGAACAACGGCGTCATCTGCACCGCCACGCGTGTCCGGCGTATCACCGTCCCGCAAGCCGAACTAAACGCTGTGAAGGAATATACGCTCTGTTGCCGCGTCGTAAAAAAACGCAAAGAGTATTTCACGCAGACGGAGCCCCTCCAGAAAAAGTCATACAACTTCCGTCCGCTTGAAAAGACGGAGAACATCAAGATTATCATGCTGCCGGACACCCATGACCACGTCAAGGCGTCCATCGCCGCCGCGCAGTATTTCGGCAAGGAGCTTGATTTGCTCATCCTCAACGGCGACATTTCGGAAGGCCTGAGCAGCTACAACAACATCGCCCAGATCTACAAAATCGCGGGCGGCATCACAAATGGCGAAATACCAGTGGTATATGCCCGAGGCAACCATGAACTGCGTGGTGCCATGGCGGAACAGCTCCCATTGTACGCGCCTGTTCGCGACGGCTATTTCTACTATACGTTCCGCCTCGGTCCCGTCTGGGGGATCGTTCTCGATTGCGGTGAAGACAAAGATGACGGGCATGCCGAATACGGCCATGCCGTCGCATGCCATCCCTTCCGCGTGAAGGAGACGGAATATCTGAAAAGCGTCATCGCGAATGCCACCAACGAATACGACGCGGCCGATGTGAAATACCGCCTGATCGTCTGCCACGTCCCGTTCATGCACATCAACAACAAGCCGTTCGACATCGAGCTGGACATCTATCGCGAATGGTGCAAGTTGTTGCGGGAGAACGTCAAACCGCACTTGATGCTCTGCGGTCACTTCCATACGATTCGCGTCGTCAGGCCGGGCGGCACATGGGACAATCTCGGCGAGCCATGCCCTGTCGTCATTGGCTCGCGTCCAGGCGGATCCATGGAAGACTACACGGGAACCGCCATCGAGCTGACCACGCAAAAAGCCGCCATCCATTTTGTCCACAGCACGTTAAAGATTCAAGGCGAAGACGTGATTGAATTCAAGTAGAGGGCTTTGGGGAGGACGACATGAAGTTGGTTGAAAAAGGGCATTGCCGTATTGATGCGGCATTTATGCCATGGATTGCTTGGCGTATGATGCTGTCTGTCAATTTTTTTCAGAAAAAAAATCTAAAAAAGTGTTTTTTTATTTGAAATATTAATTTTTCTTAATATTTTATTTTTTTTGTAGAGAAAATCAAAAATGGTATTCATTTATCATTTTGAATGTCAACGTCAACGGAAGAAGAAAAAATGACGAAGCGCCTTTCAAAAAAGTTTGCGACTCGTTTTGAAAAGGAGTTTCCAAAAAAATAAATGGCATGGAGTTATGAATCTATGGGGCGGTTCGCTCCTTTACACATTCATTCAACAAAAAACAAATCATATCTTGTGTTTTAGATATTGTAACTAAAAATTGTCATTCAAAGGAGAACAAAATGAAGAAGTCCAAGTCATTCACGTTGATTGAATTGCTGGTGGTTATCGCGATTATCGCGATTCTGGCGGCTATGCTGTTGCCCGCCCTGTCCAAGGCGCGTGACAAGGCGCGTGCCATTTCGTGCACGAACAACCAGAAGCAAATCCTTCTGGCCAACAACTTGTACCTAAGCGATTATGAATTTTTCGTCCCCTGCGAGATAAAAAATGGCGGCGACAATGGCGGCGGCAATTGGGCCGATGGCTGGAAGATGTGGGTGGAATGCCTGAATCCCTACTTGGGCGGCGGCGGCGGTACGAATGGCGGCAATTTCCCAAGTGACATGTCCACCTACAGAACAGACAAGTCGCTTATGTGCCCTGATTCCACATGCACCATGCACTGGTCAAACGGCGACTATTCGAACCAGGCTGTCACTGCCGGCGGCAAAACGATCGACGTGACGACATACGCCTGGAACCGTTTCATGGGCTGGTATCAAAGCGGCAACTGGCAGTCCTATTCTGATTTTGGCAATAGCAAAGCCCCCTGCTGCAAGAAACTCGCCTATCCTTCTGTCACCATTTTGCTGACGGACAACTACCGCGTCGATCCTTGCCAGAAGACCCAGTTCACGGGGACCAACTGGTATCCCCAGAAAGTCTTCTGCCATAACGGAGCGTGCAATATCGGATTTGGTGACGGACATGTCGGTTCCGGGACAATGGCCAAGTTCCAAGCTGATTTTGATACCAAAGACTTTATTTTCACGCTTACGGAATCTAAATTCCGTTAATTCACTTAAGCTGAACATTTAAAAACAAATGGCGCGATTTTCTCTTGAAAGTCGCGCCATTTGTTTGTCATGATAATGGTAGCATGGATTGATTGACTTTTACAATACCTTCGTCCATTCAACAACCAATGATTGTAATTTCAGGTTGAATGTTGTGAAAATGGAACTAGGTTTAACGCAATAAGTTATATTATTGTACTGGCCATATATAATTTGATTCTTGCGTAATGGCGACTGTTTCAGGCCGCCGTACGGAACGGCAGCCTTCGCTAAATCATACAGCCTTTAGTCAAATTAAGTGTGACCAGTACATTAACTGGAAATGAAGCATGAGACGAGAGAGCTGAAATGTGAGTTTTTTTTCAACAACCTACTCTTGAGTTATTTAGCTTTCAGCGCCATGATCTTCCGTGCCAGCGCATTACGCTGGGCTTCAAGCGTCTTTGGATCATGGTCCCAATGTGTCAAATCAACCGCCACGGGAGCGATGACAGCCTGTATCTGACGTTCTGCATCTAAATCATTTCCAAGCAGTTGGCGATAGATTTGGAAATATTCGAAGTCCTCGTTGCCGTCACGGATGAGTTCCAGATGAATGCTTGTGACAGGGCCGTCGATTCCGACCTGCTTGCCGGGATAGATCATGAAGCCGTCGCCGTTGGCGTCCGGGAACATTTCGGCCTCCTCCCACACGTTGCATTCTTTCTGATAGGCGCCGTTGCGGTACATTGTGCAGACATTGACGCACCAATACAACACGCCTTCAATCCCGTACTTAGCCTGCAGCCATGACAGGATGCGGTGGGACGTGCCGCAGTCGTCTATCAGATACGTCGGATACGGGGCTTTCGGCCAGCAGCATGTGTACCACCAGAGGTGCTGGCCGGCCTTGCGGCGCTGATACAGCTTGTCCCAATTGATGGAGCCGAGAATAGGAACCCAGATGTCAATGGAATCCAGCAACTTAGGTTCAGGCTGCTCCGTCATGATGAACTGCACGTCCTTGCCAAGGGAATGGACCTTTTCCGCCAGTTCAACGACAAGATCATACTGTGATTCGTTCGGTTCGTCAAAGCAATAGACATAGCCCCTGTCGAGCCAGCCGTTTTCACGCAGATACTCCACATCCGCCTTCAGTTTTTCCAAATTCATGTTCTTGCCCCAGCCGCTGGGAATCTGGAAAGCCGCCACGCGCGGATCAGTCAAGAATTTCCTAGCCTCTTCGGAACGAATCGGATACGGCAGTTCACCCGCGCCCATGCGATGGTCCGCCATGAACCAATAGTACTTGTCCCACAGCTCCTGCCATTTCGGAGTTTTCGGTTCCACGCCGAAGCCCCGTTCGATGCCCGATGGCCAAACGGCCAGTGCGCTTTTGAAAGAAGGCGTCACAGGAAGTTCGAAATCATAAACTTCCACGCTTAGCGGAATCTCTTTTTTGTAACCGTTCTTATCTGTGACCGTCACGATTCCTGCATACTTTCCGGGCTTGCAACCTGCTTTTGTTTCCGCCTGCACCCAAATGGACTGCGTGGCTTCCAACGGTACGTCGATAGCCCCCTGTAACGGTGGCAACGCATCGGCATACAGGCCAGGCGCCAGTTTCAATTTCGGATCACATGTCGTCTTGCGGACCATCGAATAGCACGCCTGCAAAAGCCGCAGCTCCAGATTTTCCGCAACCGCGCCATCCGCGTCCTTCAATTCCGAAACCTTCACATCAAGTCCTTTAATTGGAGCATCTTCCGCATAAACGACAATCTGCCGGGCCTCCGTTTCACGAATCGCCAGCGAGATGGCCAATGATGGCTTCGCTTCATCGTCTTTCGGTGGCGCATAGCGGCGGTATTTGTTCATGACGCTGTCCGTCCACAGCACGACACGGCCTTTTTCATCGGTCGTGTAAAGCAGGGCCTCCACGTTTTCCGTCGGCTCCGACCGTTGGTTCCATTCGTCTGCCGCCGTCAAGCGATAAAAGACACGGCTCCAGTCTTTTGGAACATCCTTGTCTTCATATTCGCCGCCTGTCAGATTGCTGGCATGAACCATCGTGTTCGCGTTGTCCGGATAACGCGAACGGCTGACATAATAGCGCATTCCCTCCAAAGCCGTCCATGACAGCTTCACACTTTTCGTCTGCGGATCGTATTTGCAGGTAACATTCTGCGGTTGTTGCGGTTGTGGCTGTGGAGTACCGAAGCGCACATCGTCAATCCAGCCTTTGCCTTCACGCTCTTTGCCAAACAGTTCGAAGCGGACTTCAAACGTTTTCGTGTCCTTCGACGTCTTGAAGCGAGTGGAAATCGGAACCCAGTCTTCGCTCTGCACAGAGGCGCTCTTCGAGCCGCGCAGCCATTTGCCGTTCGCATCGTATTCATAGCCAAACAGCATGCCGCTTCCCTTCGCCATCGCCGTCAGCAGATATTCCGTATCAGGCTCGACTGCAAGGCGGCCTTGGGTGATGGCCGCCACATGGCTCTTTCCATCGACGATTTTGACGATATAGCCGCAGGCTTCGCCACTGTACGACGTTTCCGTCGTCATGCCAGCAGTCGAACCGCCTGTGCAATGGCCGCCCCAATTCGCAGGCTGGCCTTTCTCCCCTTTCTCCTCAAAGCCCGCGTTCTTCAACATGTTCTGCCCGAACACCATCAGTGGCAACAGACACAAAAGCCAATATTTTTTCATTTTTGCTTCCTCTTTTTTGAAAGGCACATAAGGGATATAAGGGATTATAAATCAATAGTATAACCTGGCGGGATGCGACCGGCTTCTTCATCATGGCGCATGGCGTGATCCAGACGGCCCGCGTAATGCGTGTTGTTCTTTCCGCCCGTCTGCTTTTCTGCGGAGACAGGATGCGGCTCCATCATCACTTCGCTTGCGCGATAGGCGTCAAGTCTGGCTTTCAATGACTTAACATGCTCCGTATCTTTCAGTTCTTCATATTTGTCGCGGTCGTCGGGGAATGTGTCAAAGAAATAATAACGGTCATCCGGAGCGTTATAGACCAGCTTGCCCGCGCCCGTTTCCGTACCATCGCAGACCATGTAGGTGCCTTTCTTACGTGTCGCGTATTGCGAAAAGACGACGTCGTGTTTCTTGCTTCCAAACATGTCCAGCCCGTCGAATTCAGCGGAATCGTACGGGATGCCTGCGTATGCAAGCAACGTTGGCGCGATATCGACCAGAGATACCAAATCCTTGCAATGACGTGGCTTATAGCCTGGGCGACGAATCATCAGCGGGATATGCGCGGCCGCATCGACCATCGTCCGCTTGCCCATGCAGTTGTAGTCGCCGAGCAGTTCGCCGTGGTCCGTCGAGAAGATGATCATCGTATCGTCATACATGCCTTTCTCCTTGAGTTTGGCGATGATGCGGCCGATTTGGTAATCGACGAAAGAGACGCATGCATAGTAGTAGTTTTTCAGCAGGATGATCTGGCGTTCGGAAACGCCCATGTTGTCCAATTTGAAACGACCGTGGACAAGCTCCGCAAAGTCTTCTATATGCTCGGGAACGTATGGCAGCGACAAATCGTCACGGTACAGCTTGTTCCACGGCGCAGGCGGGCAGAAAGGCGGATGCGGATGGATGAACGATGACATCAAAAAGACGGGGCGCGACGGATCGACGCTGTCCAAATAGTCCAGACTCCGATCTGCAACCCATTGCGTCGGATGCGCTTCCGGCGGCAGCGGTGAAACTTGCGGAACGTAGTACATTTCCGTACGAACACCGTTGTAGTCGAAAACGTATGGATAATTTTTCATGATGAATTTCGTGTAGTCGTCCTCCGGGGCGGACAGTTCCTCCTGCGTGTAGCGCTTCGAGAAACCGATGGAGCCGTAATAATCCGTCACATGGTGCATTTTGCCGACGCAGCAGGACTGGTAACCCGCCTTCGTCAAAGCGTCATAGATGCCTTTTCCCGTGTAGGCCAGATTCTTGTTGTTGTTTGTGCAGCCTGTCCGCGCAGGATATTGGCCCGACAGCATGGACATGCGGGCGGGAACGCAGACGGGCGACGGCGTCACCGCGCAGTCGAACACCGTCGATTCCCGCGCCAATGCGTCAAACGACGGTGTCTGGATATCCGCGTTGCCCAATTCATGGATGGTGTCTCGCCGTTGTTGATCCGTGAACAGGAAGAGGATGTGTTTCGGCATGATGTTTCCTTTATTGTTTATTGGTGATGGCTTTTTCCAATTGATTCACTGTTAAATTCGGATGGTAGAAATCTTTCCGTGCGCAGCCGGCGCGTCCGCCACCTGCGCACGCACATGCGCATGCGCAGGCACATGCGCAACCGCCGCCGTGATGATGGTGTCCGCCTAAAAAACGTCTTGCGGCCCGTTCCTCCGGCGTCGCCAGACGGAAACCGCCTTTCGGCGGCGGATTGAACCGCCTGCCATGCGAACTCATGCCAAATGGCGGCTTTAGGAAATACATGATCGGCTTGTCCAAAGCCCTCGCTTTCGGCACGAAACCACGCGCGTAGTAGTATGGATCCTCCCGCTTGCTGTAACGTATCATACCACCTACTGTCTGTACAAACAGAATGAAAACGATGATGATGACTGGCATCCAGTCAAGAAAACCTTCAAGGAAATGCCTCCAGCCGCCTTTTTTTCTCGCCACATCCGCGTTTTCCTGAACGTTGATATCGGGAAAATTCGACATGTCATATTTCACCATGATGCTTGCCCGCCGCCCTTTGGGCAGCGATGTCTTCAAAACGTAGTATCCGCCTTCCTTATCCTGAACCGAACACTGCGTCACGCCGTCCGCCTTCCAACGGATGACCAGCGACTTAACGTCGATGTCGTCAAACCAGCCTGGCATGAAATCATAGAGGACGACGCTCCCGTTTTCACTCCTTTCATGATATTGGAACATGTACCGCTGGTGGAAGGAATATTCGAATGTCACCGTCTGGCCTGCTTCATATTCCATGTCCAAATCCAGCCGTATGTACTGACCATGGTCTTCGTAGTATTTGGCCTTGCGAATGTTGCCGCTAATTGGCGTTATCGAGTCCAGATGGCCGTTCGGCACGCCGATCTTCACCCACGTCAACGGTCCTTCCGTCGTGGAATCAAACACTTTCCACGATATTTTATATCGCATGTCCAATGTGGCGTCTTTACGCGGCTCCACCCAGATTTCATACGACTGGATTTCGTCCAGTGGCTTGCCCATGGCCACCGCCGCGCAAAGTGCGGCCATTATAATCAGCAATAATCTTTTCATGGCCGCGTCTCCTTGCTCAACGGGCAGGTCTTCGCCGCCACGACGGTCTCCCGCCGCCGTGCGACGCATCGTTCTGAATCCCACAAGTCATTGAAATCACGCTCAAGTAGGTTCCCAAGTCCGTCTTCGTGCAACCATGACTGGCAGGGAATCAACTGGCCGTTCGGAGCCACCGCCATGTTCGACAGGCAGGCTCCGCATGACGGCACGACCATTTTCATCCGCAGCAGCTCATGCTCCGCTATCCAGCCTGGCGACGTGAACGACAGCTCCAATTCGTGCTCCGTGCAATATTTCCAAGCTTTTTGCACCACCGCCGTGATCTCCTCCTGACTCAATCGCGTAATTGACGATGGCCCGCGCAGCGCATTGCCGCTCGGTATCAGCCCCGAGCAGGAGAAATAATGCACACCGAGCCGCTTCAGAAAATGCAATGTCTCCGTATAGTCTTGATTGACAGAGCATAATGGCGTGTTGACGCTGACGTCCAGCCCTGCTTCCAA
>JAGCSE010000307.1 GCA_017964325.1 Victivallales bacterium
CGACGCCGCGATGATGGGCTATGAAAGCCATTCGGAAAGCGACTACGATCCTGTTTTCAAACATACGGGCGATACCGTGTCGCTGCCGAAACGCCGCGCCACCTCCCCCGCCTACCGCCAGGCGAAGCAGGAGCTGGAAGAACTCTTCAAGAAGAAGACGGAACGTGAAGCGTTCCAAGAATTTGTGGATACGATTCACGCCAACGAGAAGATTCCTGGCCGCCCTGGTCCGTATGATGACAAGGAGCAGGATTTCGTCCAGATGCAGAACCGCAAGGCCGTCATCGAACGCTACGAAACGCAGGACGCGGAGCCGAACTTCACGTTCACGCTGCACACCGTTCGCGTCGGCGACTGCGCCATCTCCACGAATCCTTTCGAGTTGTATCTGCACTATGGCCAGATCATCAAGGCGCGCTCCCACGCCTTCCAGACCTTCCTTGTGCAGCTCTGCCCCGGAGGAGGCGGCTATCTGCCTAGCCCGGAGGCCGAACGCCTCGGCGGTTATGGCGGCATGATCGTCAATGGAAACTGCGGATCCGACGGCGGTTACAAACTCGCCGACACGGCTGTGGCAAAAATCAACGAACTGTTTGACTGATGAAAGCATATCTCGGCATCGACATCGGAACAACTGCCGTCAAGGCCGCCCTGTTTGATGGACAAGGCACCATGCTCGGCGGCGGCCTTGCGGAATACACGCTTGAAACACCGGCTCCGGACATCGTGGAACTGGACGCGGAGACATACGTCGATGCCGTCTGTGACGCCGTCGCCAAAGCGTTGGCGGCGGCGAAGTTGCAGCCGACGGACGTCCGTTCCGTCGGCATCACGGGGCAGGCGGAGACGCTGATCTGCGTCGATGCGGACGGCGTTCCGCTCCGAAAGGCCATCAACTGGCTGGACAACCGCGCGAAGACGGAAGCAGCCGACATCGAAAAGCATTTTGGCATGGACTGGTTGCTGAAATTGTCCGGCCAGACGGAAATGCTTCCTTGCTGGCCAGCCGCCAAAATCCGCTGGCTCGCCGCCAACGAGCCGTCAGTTTTTGAAAAAACGGCCAAATATCTGATGGTGGAGGATTTCATCGCGCACAAACTGACGGGCGTCTTCGCGACATGCGTCGGCCTCATGCCCTCTACCATATATTATGATATCGCGACGGAAAAATACGATGCGTCCATGCTCCGTTATCTGAATATTTCAGAGTCGCAACTGCCGTTGTTGAAACAGCCTGGCGAAGTCGCAGGCCGTTGCGCCGCAGGCAATTTGTGCGGTTTTGCGGCGGACACGCCTGTGTCCATCTGCCCGCTGGACCATGTGGCAGGCTGCCTCGGCGCGGGCGGCGGGCCAGGCATCGTCACGGAGACGACCGGTTGCACATTGGCCGCCTGCGCGACGCTGCCCAAACTGCTCTATGACGAATCGCGGCAGCTTGGAACATATCACGGCTTCACGCCGCAAAGCTATGTCTTCCTGCCGTGGGCGCCGACCGCCGGCATGCTTCTTCGCCATTTCCGCGATTATTTCAGCAACGGTCTCGACTACAAGCAGTTGGACGAACTGGCGGCGCAAGTTCCGCCCGGCAGCGACGGTCTCGTCGTCCTGCCGCACTGCGCAGGAGCCGTTTCGCCGCAAGCCAATCCGAACGCCCGTGGCGTCATCTATGGATTGACGCTGGCCCACAAGCAGGGCCATATCGCCCGCGCGCTGATGGAATCCGTCGCCGCGCTGCTGAAGGACAATCTGGACGCGTTGGAACGCTTCGGCGTTGAAATTCATGAGCTTCGGGCTCTCGGCGGTGCGTCGAAGAGTCCATTGTGGCTGCAAATCAAGGCGGATCTGCTGGACAAGACCGTCACGACGTTGGCCTGCGACGAAGCGACGTCGCTTGGCGCCGCCATGCTTGGCGCCATCGCCGCCGGCGATTTCGCCGACTCGGCGGCCGCGCAGGCCGCCATGGTCCATGCCGCCAGTAGCGTATCGCCTGGAGACAATGTGGCCGCTTACAGGCCATATTTTGCCAAGTATCAGGAAATAAACAATTTGTTGCTAAAAACATTCTAAAAAAGAACACATTTTCGCGTGTCCGGTCGCGCAGGAGCGCGCCCCTCCCATACAACCAAGAAGAGGAAAACATGAAAATCAAAGCTGGTTTTGTCGGTTTCGGGGAAGTCAATACCCCGCGTGAATTTATCGATGGCCGCGTCGCCGAAGCCGCCGCCCAACTGGAGAAACGCGGCATCGAACTTGTGAAGGCCGCTCCCGTCAGCGACGATCCGGAAGGCAAGCAAGCCGCCCGTGCCGTGCAGGAACTGAAAACAGGCGAATTCAACGCATTAGTCGTCTGCATCGCCGGATGGATTCCGTCTTGGGCCGTTTTCAAGGTCATCGAACCTTTCAAAGACAAGCCCATGCTGCTGTGGGGCCTTTCCGGCTGGTGCGCCAACGGCCATTTCGTCACGACGGCCGACCAGGCGGGAACGACCGCGCTACGCGCCCCGATGGAAGCGCAAGGCTATAATTTCAAGTATCTTGTCAATTTCAAAGACTCCAAGCCGCGTTATGACGAAGCGGCGGCCTATCTGAAAGCCGCCTCTGCCTTCGCCGCGTTGAAGAATGCAAACATCGGTATGGCGGGTTACCGCGACATGCGTCTTTTCGGCACGCTCTACAACGGCAATCTGCTGAAAGGACAGCTCGGCATGGAGATTGAGCATTTTGATTTACTTGAACTCCAGGAGCTTGCGAACGCGGTCGATGAAAAGGAAGTCGCGAAGGTCGCGAAGAAAATCACGAAGGACTGGAAATTCATCCGTGCTCCGCAGCCTGGAACCGTTGAAAATTCCGTCCGTCTGGCATTGGCCATCAAGGCGAAAATCGATGAACGGAAATACGACGCATTCAGCTTCTGCGACGTCGATGGCATCAAGAAGCTGCTGAAATTCGCTCCAGCGGGCGCCATGACGCTGCTGCACACGCTCTGCGACGTTGTCAGCGTTCCGGAAAACGATTCGTATGGTCTTATCACGGAACTGATTGTGAAGAATCTGACCGATCAGTTGCCCGGCTATTTGGAATATTACGAATTCACGAAGAATTCCGCCTTGATGGGGGTTCCGGACTACGTTCCGTCATCGATGGTCGATGGCAAGATCACGGTCATGCCGAACGCCTTCGGCTCCTTCGGAGAAGGACTTCTGAACGTCTCCAAGCTGAAGACGGGACAGGTCACGATCGTCCGCCTTTGCGAAATCGACGGACAGTTCGTCATCCACGCCGCCCTCGGCAAGGCCGTGACGCCTGAAACGTGGGAGGAGGCCGGCTGGGCGCCGCCCGCGCCGCAGCTGCCGAGCCTTGAAGTGAAATTCAACTTCCCATCGGACGATTTCCTGCAATATGTCGGAAGCCAGCATTACATCGTCAGTTACGGCGACAATTTGGCCATTATCCGCGATTTCTGCGACATCGCGGGAATCGGTTTGATTGAACAGAAATAATTGAGCCTATCTGACGCAAACTGAAACCAACAGCTTTTCCCTAAAAATATAAGTCACCTAGAGATTCTAGACTCACTAGAAAATCTAGAATCTCTAGGATGTTCATTTTCTTGAGTAATTTTTTAGAAACCTTCCGTCGGCACATCACCAGAATCGGCGTTCGCCTTATTCTCGAAACGCGTGTATTTCGGGAAGAAAAGGAGATTCACCGTACCCGTTGCGCCATTGCGGTTCTTCGCGATAATCAGTTCGGAAAGCAGACCAGTATTGTCTTCATCCTTCTGTTCATGCTGCTTTTCGCGTTCACGATGCAGTAGCGCCACAACGTCGGCATCCTGCTCGATGGCGCCCGATTCGCGCAACTGACTCAGTTTCGGCTTCTCGCCCTGCTCCGCCTGACGGTTCAACTGCGCCAAAACAACGACAGGAATGTTCAACTCCTTTGCCATCGCCTTCAGCGATCCTGAAATCATGGACACTTCGTTTTCACGGCTCGCATTGCTCTTCGTGTGGGCGCGAATCAACTGAAGATAATCGACGAAAATCACTTCCACGCCGTACTTTGCCTTCATGCGGCGTGCCTTGGCGCGCAGTTCCAAAATGTCGATGGCACCCGTATCGTCAATGACGATTTTCGCCTTGCTCAAATCGCCTGCCGCCCGCGTGATGTCCTGCCAACGCGACTGATTGATCGTCTTGTTGCGGAACTCCGCAAGACCAACTCGCGATTCGCTGCAAATCATACGCAGAATCAACGACAGTGCAGGCATTTCCAGACTAAAGATACCGACCGCCGTCGAACGGGAGGGATTCAATGCAATGTTCGTCGCCATGTTTAGGGCCAACGCCGTTTTTCCGATGGACGGACGTGCCGCCAAAACAAACATTTCGCCAGGCTTCAAGCCCGTAATCAACTTATCGACATCAAAGCCTGTCCGCAATCCCAAAATGTCTGGATTGCCGTTGATGAGTTTTTCGAGATAATCCACGGCATCGCGAACAAGCGGCTGTACCTCCATCAAGTCCTTCGTCTCGTTCATGCCCGTCATCTCGAAAATCTTCTGCTCAATGTTGTCGAGCAGGGCATGGACGTCATCCTCCGCGCCGTAACACCGCTGGATCGTCTCCGTGCAGGTCGCGATGATGTGCCGCAGAATCGCATTCTGCTTGACGATATCAATATAATATTCGATGTTGGCCGCAGTTGGAACGGAATCCATCAACTGTGTAATATAAGCTCGACCACCAACCTCCTCCAACTTGCCACTGTGTTCCAAATGGTTGGATACCACCAAAACGTCCAAGGCAACGTCGCCTCTGCCGCCCGCCAGCTCCACCATCGCATTGAAAATCGTTTGATGCGCGGCACGATAGAACGCATTTTCCAATTTCAATGCACCGATGGCGGCCGATGCAGCCTCCGTCGAAAGCAACATCGCTCCAAGAACGGCGACTTCAGCTTCTTCGTTGTGCGGCTTCGGACGGTCAAGATTCAGCATGGCCGCCGTCGTGGACACCATCTCGCTCATGTTTCAGTCTCTCCTGTTCCTCTTGATTCCAACCATACGGCAGTGGTCGCGCAGGAGCACGCCCCTCCCGAATACCATATTGAACACAAAGGCACCCTGAACCAACGTCCAAGGTGCCTTTCAATCAAGGCGTCATCAAAGATTACGCATTAGCGCGGGTGACAATGACTTTCGCCTTCGCCGTGACTTCGGCATGCAACTTGATATCAACCTCGAAGGAGCCAAGTTCGCGGATAGGTTCGGCCAAATCCACGACATTGCGGTCGATTTCAATCCCCTGTTCAAGCAGGGCGGCGGCAATCTGGGCTCCGCTAACGGAACCGTACAGCTTGTCGTTTTCTCCGGCGGCGACGGGAATCGTCAATGTCAGGGCGGCGATCTTGTCGGCCATCGCCTGTGCGACGGCGACGCGCTCTTCATGTTCTTTCTGCAGACGAAGCTTCTTGGCTTCGACGCGACGGCGGGCGTTGATCGTCAGCAGTTCGGCTTTCTTCAAGGGAAGCAGATAATTACGTGCATAGCCATTGGCCACATGGACCTCATCGCCGATCTTCCCCAAATCCGCGACGTCTTCCAAAAGTATGAGTTTTACGGACATCGTATTTTCCTCTTTAATTATGGTTCAGAGAATAAGGGCGAGAATGCGAGCACGCTTGACGGCGATCGCAAGCAGTTTCTGATGCTTGAAGCAGTTGCCTGTGATACGGCGGGGCAGGATTTTGCCGCCCTCTGTCGTATAACGCTTCAACAGCTCGACATCCTTGAAATCGATCTGGTAGATTCTGTTTTCGCAAAGACGGCATGTTTTTTCGCGCATGACCTTGCGGCGGCGGCGACGAGGATTTGCTGGCTTCATATTCCTTTTTTCCTTATGTTTCCAGTTCCAATCACTGTTTCATGCAATGATTGCTGAACGATTGTTTATTTACTTTTTAATCAACTAAAACGGCGTGTCGGCTTCATCTTCGGCAGGTGGCTGGAAAGCGGGCATCGCTGGAGCGGAAGCTTGCTGCGCAGGTGGATTCTGCTGCGCAGGTGGATTCTGCTGCGCAGGAGCTTGCTGCTGTTCGCCCTGCTGCTGCGGCTGGGCATACACGGGAGGCGGCGGAACGGGCTGGCCATACGCGGGTTGCATCCCCTGCGGAGGCTGCTGGTAATAGCCCCCCATAGGCTGAGGCTGCTGATACGGCTGTTGCGGAGGCATCGGCGCACTCTGCCCATAGTACCCCTGCCCGCCTTGCGGCGGCTGCGGATAGTACGGACGTTGCCCGCCCTGCATATCCTCTGCATAGCCCCCCTGCGGAGCCATGCCGCCATTGTCACGCGGTCCGCCCAACAATTGGACGCCTTCCGCCGTAACGGTCAGACGGCTGCGCGTACGGCCAGTTTCGCGGTCATCCCATTGATCATAGCGGAGACGGCCTTCCACGAACAAAGGGCTTCCCTTGCGGCAATACTGCGCAACGATTTCACCTGTGCGGCCCCACGCTTCGATATCGACATAGCAGACGTCTTCGCGGGTTTCGCCGCGATTGGTCTGGTATGTGCGGTTCGTTGCGATGCCGAACGCGCAAATCTGCTGTCCGCCAGCCTGCCGTAGTTCGGGATCCCTCGTGAGGTTTCCCATCAAAAACACTTTGTTCAATGACGCGGCCATGCCCTGCTCCCTTCGTTGCTCATCACCTGCCGACCATTCTCTGCCGACATTTGACAAATTCCTCAGTTCTCGTCATTTCCGCCATAACTGCGGTATGGACGATCATCATGATCGAAACTGTCACCGAAGAAATCCTCCTGGAACAGCTTCGCACGGTTTTCGGGCGGATTGAAGAAACTGTCGTCCTGACCGTCCTCGAAATTGAAGACCACAAGACGAAGCACCGTCTGGTTCAAACGATACTTGTCTTTCAGTTCCGCAACCGCCTGCGGCGGCAATGAAACCACGTAGTCCCAGTAAATACCCATCGTGTGGCGACCGATCGGACGTGCGAACGTCTTGCGTTCCAAGCACTTCACACGCTCAACAGTGCCGCCGAGCTCCTTGAAGGCTTCCTCGATCGTCGCCGAAAAACCTTCACCATCACCTTCGACCTTGCGCGGGTCCAAGATAAACACAGCTTCGTACTTTCTCAACTTTTCTTCTCCTTAATGCTTTCTTCGGCATTGACGTTGTCCGCACGCCACGAATTCGCCTGATTCATGGCCGCCTCCAGACCGTCGTCCCACGCCGTCTTCACGGCTTCGGACGCAGCCCGAATGACCTGCACCTGCAAATCCATGTCTGCGGAGGCCCAATCCGACAGAACATAGTCGATTATGTCCATCTCGTCAGGCCGCGGTCTCCCAATACCGACCCGTAGCCGCGGAAATCCGTCGGTTCCGAGCCTTTCGATGATGGACAACATCCCGCGTTGCCCGCCGCAGGAACCACGCGGCCGAAGCCGCATTTTTCCCACGGGCAAGTCCAGGTCGTCGCATATCACGAGCATATCCAGGGGAGATATTCCAAACTGCTCGGACACGCTTGCCACCGCGTCGCCGCTGTCGTTCATGAAAGTCAAAGGTTTCAAGACCAGGAGAGACTCATTTCCATCCTTGTGGATTTCGTGGAGCTCGCCTCGTTCTGGTTGCCAGACTGTCTTCCTCACATCGGAAAAACAACCCATCAACGCATCCGCGACCATGAATCCCGTGTTATGCCTGTTGTTGCGGTACCGTTCGCCCGGATTTCCCAGACCAACGACCAAACGCAATTGCGGCTTTGGCTTTTCTTCGACTTCAGTCTGCGATGGCTCGTCCGTCATCTTACAATTTTATCATTTCTTCTTATCGCCAGCTGCTTCTTCCTTTTCTTCAGCAGCCGCTTCAGCAGCGGCGTCTTCAGCAGCTTCTTCAGCCGTCACCTTGTGGGCGCGGCAATGGACGACGATCAATTCGCCATCCGTCACGGCAGTCACACCTTCCGGCAGCTTCAACTCATTGACGTGCAGGGCCTGGTTCAGTTCCAGAGCGGTGACATCAACCGTGATAACTTCAGGAATGTTCGCCGGCAGGGATTCGATTTCCAGTTCATGGAGGACCTGCTCAAGCTGCCCGCCCTGGCGGAGACCAGCTGCATCGCCTTCCAAAACGACTGGAACAACGCTCGTTACGACTTCATCAGCCTTGACGGCGTGGAAATCCATGTGCAATATCTTGTTGTTCAGCGGATGAACCTGCACTTCCTTCAAGACGGCGTTCATCGTCGTGCCGCAGTCTTCGCATGTCACGGCAACCAAACCATTGTGGTAATGCGCGACTTGCGCGTCCGCTTCCGAGATGACCAAAGATTTGGCTTCTTCTCCTTTCGAATACAGATTCACGGGAATCATGCCCGTACGGCGGATGCGACGTGCATTGGCCGTGCCCAGAAGGTCACGTTTCTTCGCTGTGATGTTGATGATGTTGCTCATTTCCTTGCGTCCTTGTTTGGATAAATGTCAGCTATATGTATTCAATGATTTTTGTCGAATCTAAAATATAGCACATAATTGCACAATATCAAAGCCCCTGAATGAAATCTCATGGGATGATTTCTTATTTCTGTTGGATTTTCTACCTCTCATCCTCCTCCATAATTGGAAGAATCACCAACAGGATTTATATTATTAGATTTTCTTTATTACCTTAAATAAATTTAAGGGAGGCTGCGGCCCCCCTCCACCCACGATTCAGGAAATAAGCCATGACGGACATCATCACCATGACGGAATCCGGCCTCAAGGTCGGCAACCACCCCATCATCCCCTTCATCGAAGGCGACGGCACAGGGCCGGACATCTGGCGGGCGACCGTCGGTGTCGTGGATGCGGCTGTCGAAAAGGCCTACAATGGCGAACGCAAGATCGAATGGAAGGAAGTGCTCGCGGGCGAAAAGGCATATAAGGCAACTGGACAATGGCTTCCGCAGGAAACGCTTGACGCCTTCAAACAATATCTCGTCGGCATCAAAGGGCCGCTCACCACGCCGATCGGCGGTGGCATACGCAGCCTCAACGTCGCCATCCGCCAAGAATGCGACCTGTACGTCTGTCTGCGTCCCGTCCGCTGGTTCGAAGGCGTCCCCTCCCCCGTCCTCCATCCGGAAAAAGTCGATATGGTCATCTTCCGCGAAAATACGGAGGACATTTACGCTGGCATCGAATTCACGGCTGGTTCGGAAGACGCCGACAAAATCGAAGCCTTCCTCAAGGAGACGTTCCCGCAGAAATATGCGAAAATCCGTTTCCCAGAAAACTGCGGCATCGGCATCAAGCCAGTCTCAAAGGAAGGCACGCAGCGGCTCGTCCGCTCCGCCATTGAATACGCCATCGAAAATGACCGCCCGTCCGTCACGCTTGTCCACAAGGGCAACATCATGAAATTTACGGAAGGCGCTTTCCGCGATTGGGGCTATGAAGTCGCCCGCAACGAGTACGGCGCGGAACTCATCGACAACGGCCCATGGTGCACGTTCAAGAATCCCAAGACAGGCTCTATCATCACCGTAAAGGATTGCATCGCAGATGCTTTCCTCCAACAGATTCTCACACGCCCTTCTGACTACAGCGTCATCGCGACGCTCAATCTCAATGGCGACTACATCTCCGACGCGCTCGCTGCCTGTGTCGGCGGCATCGGCATCGCCCCTGGCGGAAACATCAACTACACCACGGGAACCGCCGTCTTCGAAGCAACCCACGGCACTGCACCAAAATACGCCAATCTGGACAAAGTCAATCCAGGCTCCCTCATTCTCTCCGCAGAAATGATGCTCCGTTATCTCGGCTGGAAAGAAGCCGCGGACCTCATCATCAAGGGAATCGAACGCACAATTGCCGACAAGACCGTCACATACGACTTTGAACGTCTCATGCCAGGCTCCACGCTCGTCAAATGCTCCGAATTTGGCCGCCTCATAGCAAAGAATATGTAACCATTTCATTTATAGGATAATACCATGCAAATCAAAGTTCTCGGTTCCGCCGCCGCCGAAGGATGGCCCGCCCTTTTCTGCGAATGCGACATCTGCAAATACGCCTGGGAACACAAGGGGAAAGAGGTCAGACGGCGCACATCCTATCTGCTCAATGACGATGTCATGATCGACTACGGGCCTGATGTCTATTGGCAATCCGTGCAATTCGACATCAATCTCTCGAAGATCGGTGCCATTTTCTTCACGCATTCCCATGACGATCATTGTGATCCCGTGGAATTCGCCTGGCGGCGGCAGGGCTTTTCCGTCGTCACAAAAGACCTCCACATCTTCGCCAACCAGACGACGCTCAACCGCATCCAGCAGCGGCTCATGAACGGTGACTGGGAACGTTACAAGATCATCCCGCATCTCACGCTGCCCGGAGTTCCTTTCCAGTTCAAGCAATACAAAGTCATGCCGATTCTCGCACAGCACGCCGCCTATCCAGAAATACCGCTCAACTACATCATACAGGATGCAGAAGGCAAAACGGCTCTCATCGGCAACGACTCCGGCTGGTGGAGCGAAGCATCTTGGGAACACCTCAAGGCTTTCAAGCTCGACATCGCCATCATCGAAGCCACGATGGGACCCAAATACTTCGACCACAATCGCGGTCATCTTGGCACGGGAGCCGCCGTCACCGTCCGAGATGAACTCAAACGCCTCGGCATCATCGACGATGACACGCTCGTCGCCGTCAACCATTTCTCACACAACGGATTAGGACTTCATGCCGACATGGAAGCCTTCTTCAACCCGAAAGGCATCCAAGTCTGCTATGACGGCTATGTCCTTCAAAAATAATAATTTGACTGACTTATATGGACGATCCCAATCAAGCCACCAATATAGAAAAAGAAATAGAAAAGCAGCTCCGACAGACAGACGTCTTCGCCCACCGCTATCTGGAACTCATCGCGCAGTTCGGTGATCTCCCTGACTGCGACACCCTCATCATGCCCAAACTCATCGCGGAATTCGGCAAGGAAAAAGTCGATGAACTCCTCGGCGACGCGCCATGGGAGGACAATGATTCCGACATGATGCCGCAGGATGACGAGGAAGACCACAAAGGCGAGTTCATGGAGAACGACGGCAGAAAACAATCGCCTATCGAGGAAAACTCCGGGAAAGCCGCCAGCCTCATCGCATCTTCGCTTCTCGGATGGTGCAACATCTATGGAATGACCCTAAGCAAGCAGGAGCGCATCGAAGCCATGCGCATTCTCTACCTCCTCAGCAAGGCGTTCTCTTTCCTTGTACAGGCGTTGGACATCATTTCGGACATGGAATATTCCAAGGCAGTAGTCCTTCTACAGCGTTGCAAACGCTTCGGCAACTGGGCAAGACAACGCCTCTCGAATTACCATGTCGAGGGCCTCAATCTTGACAGTCCGTTTGAAAACATCATCGAATGTCTGGACGACGCCGTAGAACCATTGAACAAGCTCATCCTCGAATATCGCCGTCTTGACCAGAACGACCTTCCGTTTTAAACACGTATGTCGCTTCTTAGGAAAACAATTCAGCAGAAGCCCGTCCATCTCGCGGTGGAGACGGATATTACGGAGCCTGGCCTTGCCATTATCCGTCTGGAAGGCTGTTGGCGAAAGGACAACCGCCTTCCCAGACCCGAACACGCCGCCTTTCCGAAGGACACTCATCGCATCGCGTTCGACTGCTCCAAACTGACGGAATGGGACAGCGGCCTGCTCGCGTTTCTTTACAATCTGGCAGGAAACGTACGGAAAAGCGGCGTCGAACTTGACTTCAACGGACTGCCAGACGGCCCCAAACGTTTGCTTGCACTCGCACAAGCGGTTCCACTGCAAGATAATGCGTTGATTCATAAGAACAAAGGCTGGATTCACGAAATCGGCCGGAAAACCCTTGAAATCTTCTCAACGGCAGCCACCATCAACCGATTCGTCGGAGAATTGACGATTGGGCTTCTCAAATTTTTTGTCGGAATGTCCCAAACCCGCTGGAGCAACGTCTGGGAGCAGATTGCCCAAGCAGGCTACCAAGCCATGCCGTTGATTTCCATGATCGGCTTTCTCATCGGCCTCATTCTCGCATTCATCGGCTGCATTCCGCTGAAAATGTTTGGAGCGGACATTTTCGTGGCCAGCCTCGTGGGCATCGGCGTACTGCGGCTCATGTCGCCTGTCATGGTCGGAACGGTCATGGCAGGTCGTACAGGTGCCTCTTTCGCTGCGGAACTCGGTTCCATGAACGCCAACGACGAAATCGACGCATTTCGTGCCATGGGGGTTTCGCCGATGGAATTTCTTGTTCTGCCGCGCTTTCTGGCTCTCTGCGTCATGGTTCCCCTCCTCTGCCTCTATTCCGACCTGCTCGGAATACTCGGCGGCATGACCGTCGGCCTCTTCTATTCAAATCTAACCTACCTTGAATTTTATAAGCAGTTAACTAGCACGACGACCATCAATGACCTGCTCGTCGGAATGTTCACCAGCTTCGTTTTCGGCGTTCTCGTCTCCATCTGCGGATGCTACCAGGGAATCAAATGTGGGCGGAACTCTACGGCCGTTGGACAAGCTGCCACTTCCGCCGTCGTCTCCAGCATCATCTGCATGACTCTCGCATCCGCCGTCATCACCGTCCTAACTGTCATCCTGAAAATCTGATACGCACCGTGGATACCGACCATACACCATCTCAATGCCCCATTGAAGTCATCGGCCTGACGATGGCATACGGCTCACGTGTCATCCAACATGACGTAAATTTCAAAGTCCAAAAAGGCGCGACATTCGTCATCATGGGCGGCTCTGGTTGCGGAAAAAGCACGCTCCTTCGTCATCTCATTGGACTCCAAAGGCCTGCAACGGGAAAAGTCCTCCGCAACGGACTCGATATCTGGCAATGTTCACCAAAAGAACAGGACATCATCAGGCAAACTTCTGGAGTCATGTACCAATCAGGCGGTCTGTGGAGCGCCATGACGCTTGCGGAAAACGTCGCCTTTCCCTTGCAGGAATATACAGCTCTTTCAGAACGCGAAATCAAGGAGATATGTCATCTCAAACTGGCACTCGTCGGCCTTGCGGGATTCGAAGATTTCTATCCATCCGAACTGTCTGGCGGTATGCAGAAACGTGCAGGACTCGCCCGGGCCATGGCACTCGATCCAGATGTGCTTTTCTTTGACGAACCGTCTGCAGGTCTCGATCCCGTCAGCGCAAGACGGCTAGACGACCTTATTGTTGAACTCCGCGAAAGCCTTGGCACAACGATTGTTGTCGTCACCCACGAGCTCGCCTCCATCTTCACCATCGCTACGGACTCCATCTATCTTGACAACCGCTCCCTCACCCTCACGGCCCACGGCCATCCCGCAAAAATCCTACAGGAAACGGACGATGAATCCATCATCACGTTCCTCACCCGCGGCGAAGGCAGAAGCGGAAATCCACAAAGCAGGTAATTCAAATGTCTAAAAAAGTCAATCCATCGGCCATCGGCCTATTTGTCATCGGAGCGATCACGCTGCTTGTCATAGGACTTATGATCTTCGGTCGCGGCAACCTATTCGAGCAGAAGGAATACTACCAGATTTTCTTCGACAAATCCGTCAACGGCCTCAGCATCGGTTCGCCCGTCATGTTCCGCGGCATTCGCATCGGACAAGTGACGGACATCCGCCTCGCACTCAAGGTCATGGAAGAAAATGCAGCGGAAAGGAATCAATGGCCCATCCAAGTCACCATCAAGCTGCTTCCAAAATCCTTCAGCATGGCGGAGTCGGATTCAGGTGTCAACGTCCAGCAGATTTTCCACAGCCTCAATCCAGGCGAATCGAAGGAAGGCATGAACAATTGGCTACGTAACATGGTACTGAATAAAGGATTGCGCGCACAGCTCCAAACACAGAGCCTTCTCACGGGAATGCTCCACATCGAATTCGACCTTTTCTCAAACGAAGTCGCGACGGACAAAATCAAAAAAGATTTCGACAACGGCATCATCCCCTCCAGAATCAGCGCGTTCGAACGCCTCTACCTCTCCATTAACCAAAAGGATTTCAGCGCAAATGTTGAGAATTTCCACACCGCCATCAATATAATCGGCGAATTCTTCCAGTCAGGCAAGGCCCAGAATTTCGTGGACAACATCGTCGCCACTTCCGAAAACGTAAAAACCGCCTCGCAGGATATGCGCGATATGTTCTACACCCTCCGCACACATGAAAAGGGGCAGATGGATAATTCCGCCGCCGCACAACTATGTGAACTGCTTGCAGATATGCAAGCAGTCGCAGGAAAAATCAACGCCATCATGGACAGTTTCCAGCAAAAGCTGCCCCGCATGATGGACGATGCAGGAGCGACTCTCGCCACTCTCAACAAGACATCATCGGATGTCGCCCCCAAACTCGACGAAGCCATCGCCGAAGCACGGCAACTCATCAAGACGGCTGAAAAGACCATCGCCCTCGCAGAAGGCCGGCCGTCCGAACTGGCCCAATCCCTTCAGGAAACACTAGATGCGACTCGCGCCGTCATGACCGCCGCCCAAGCCACCCTCCAACGCATGGATGCAACGATCGACAACGATTCGCCACTTCGTGCGGAAATAGCCAAAGCCATCGAGGAGACGCGGCAAACTGTCCAATCATTCCGTTCCCTAGTCGATCTCATCCAGAGAAATCCAGAGATTCTCATCCAAGGACGTCGTGATTAATTTAAATAAAAAACTATCATAAAAATCATGAAAAAATCACTTTATATTCTATTTTTCTTGCTATTATGCTGTTCTTTCACAGGATGTCGTTCTACGACAAAAACCAGAATCTTCTTGCTCACGGCAGATGAAAGTCTCCAACGGCTGCCAGATGCCGATATCAAGTTCAAACTCCGCCCACTCTCCCTCCCGAACTACTTGAACCGACATGAATTCGTCAAACGCATCGGAGAAGACGAAATCCAGATTCTGCATTCGTCCTTGTGGGCGGAGACGGCTGAACGCGGCATCAATTCCGCCTTTGAACAAAATCTCCGCAATCTTCTTGGTGATGACAATGTCCTCCATTATTATGGCGCAAGCAGAAACGACACCTCGCCCATCCTGTACATTTCCGTCCATTGTCTCGAAGCGGTTGACGACCAATTCATAGCCGATTTCCGTTGCAGTTTGAAATCGCCTGGCAAACCTACAGTGGAAAAACGTCTTTTATGGAAGACCGACGTCAAATCCAACATTCCTTACATTAAATATTATAAGGAAGCGGTCGCGGAAATGGCAAAGCAAGCCGCCGCCTGGCTCATCGTGCAAGGCAATATACAAAAATAAGTCGTTATTTTCCAACGTAAATATTCTCTGCGCCTTTTGCGACACTACGACTCTGCGCTAAAAAGAAAAAATCTGCGCCTCCTCATCTCCGCGACTCTGCGTGAAAAAATCACGGTTCGTAAATCAACAGACGGCAGTCAATCGCTCCGTTCTTCAGCGGATACGTCGCCACTGGCGTCTGCTTGATGCACTGCACACAACGCGGGCTCCCCGCCAAAATGGCGATCCGCCATCCGCGAAGACGTTGGACAGCCGCTCCAAGTTCTTGATACAGCGTGTTATCCGCATCCAGACGGATTCCGTATGGAGGATTCGCCACCATCATGCGACGTGTATTGTCAGCTTGCAATTCACGCAATGGCATCTTGCGGAAACTCAACCGCAGCCCCGCCGCCTTCGCGTTCTCCTGCGCAGCGGAAAGAGCCGAATCATCAATGTCGAATCCTGTCACACGTGGCAACTTGCCATGGGCGTTCCTGCGCATTTCACCGCGCAGATGACTTAAATGCTCTGCCGCCGCTTCATCGAAATTCGCCCATCGTTCAAAACCAAAACGCGCTCGTTTCAGGCCAGGCGCGATATTCGCGGCCCACAGGGCGGCCTCGATTGGCAACGTTCCCGATCCGCACATCGGATCCACCAGCGGCGTCTCGCGGTCCCATCCTGACAACCGTAGCATGGCCGCCGCCAATGTCTCCTTCAACGGAGCTTCGCCGCCAAGCGACCGATAGCCACGCTTGAACAACGGCTCGCCAGACAGATCCAGATACACCGTCGCCTTCTGCCGCGCCCAATAGACGAATACGCGCACGTCTGGATTCTCGCGATCGACATTCGGGCGCTCCCCGAAATCATGTCGCATCTGATCTACAATCGCATCCTTCGCTTTCAACGCCACGATATTCGGATTCGTCCGCGTACTTTCATGCGCGTAGGCGCTAACTGCAAATGTATGGTGCGGCGTAAGATATGTCCCCCATTCAATTTCCGCAACACTATCATAAACCCCTTCCAAATCAGGAGCCTCAAACCGTCCCAACACCACCATAACCCGCTGGCCTATGCGCGTTTGCAGACATGCCCGCCAACCATCCTCCCATGAGCCGATGAATGGAATGCCACCACTGTTCAACCGTGCGGACTTGAAGCCCAATTCAATCAATTCATCACGCAGCACGGCCTCCGTGCCTGGTCCAGCTGATACATAAAATTCCATAATATATTCTATCTCCGTAATTTAGGAATCAAGCCTTCTTTGACTTTCCTCTTCGTTTGGTCAAATCCAGCTCGTTCGCAAAGCAATGACCACGTTGAATCAGATTCTCCAATTTTTCCTCCAACTGAAGCCACTGCTCCTCCGTCGGAGCACGGTCATATATCCAGAAATCCGTCCCCGCATCCTGAAACTGCCATTTAATCGTGTCCGCATGAAACGACACACGTATTTCTGTCTTGCCTTGCGGCGATTCCTTGTCAACCCAACAAATTGGCCTTCTCATGATACACTCCTTTATTTGTCCAATCTTTTACTATTAATATAATTGATATTTCTAAAAACGTCATTTATGTTATTCTCTTTCTCCATCGTTTTTTTCGAAAAAGACAAACGCGGAAAACCATGCCCGACTATAAAATCCATATTGCACAACATCAGCACTACAGTTGCCTCCTCTGCGGACGATGCTGCCGCAGATTCCATGTCAGACTGGAGAAAGAAGAATGCCTCCGCCTCGCCAATCTCGACTGGCAAGGCGAACCGAATCCCCACGATTTCACGGTCACTATCAATAAACACGAATATTTCAGGCGGAATCCAGACGGCAGTTGTGTCTTTCTCGATGAACATGGAACTTGTCGTATGCACGCGAAATTCGGCTTCAACATCAAGGCACTCACCTGCCGCGGCTACCCGATGAATATCGTATCCACCTTTCCTGGAGAACTTTCCGTTCTCGCACGCATGGATTGCCCCGCCGTCCTGAAAGACCACGGCAAACCGCTGACCGAACAGCGGCAGGACATCGAAAAGCTTGTGTCCGAAATGAAATTTGGTAAGCCGTTCACGGAAACGCAACTCTGCGGCTTGCAAAGGAAAACACTCGAATCTATTCGCGATTTCATAACCAAACAGCTTCAGGACACATCCGCCCCCCTCCCCAATCGCATCCTCGCCGCGCTCTCCCTCCTGAACGCCTGCCAAAAACTCGGCTCCGTCTTCCTCAACGATAGCAAGACGATGCAGGAGGTTTGGCGAAATTTCAATATAAAATTCAAGCCTGCCACCGAATTCCCAAAACACGACGGCCTCTCCGCCTATTCGCGCACGGTCTTTCGCACATGGCTTGCAGCCTACTGTCGTCGCGATGAAGAGATTCTCGACCGATCAATCCTCTCCCGACTTAAGTTATTCAAACGCAACTTTATGTTCATCATCGGTCGCGGCAACTGGCATGAACTCGGCTGGGAGCATCCAGATTATTCATTTGCAAAAGCCGCCGTCTTCAAACGCGCCAATCGTCCCGTCGAATACCATGACAACGCGTGGCGTCCTTTTATGCGTTTCCTCTTGACACGCCTCGAATGTCTCCAGTTCTTCGGTGTCGCCTTTTATGAAACAGATTTCTTCATGGGGCTCCGCGCCTTGCTCAAGACATACGCCCATGTTCTCGCATCTGCCCGCTATCACGCCATTTCTGAAGGCCGTGATGTTATCGCTGAAGATGATGTCTTCTACGCCGTCCTCTCCATCGACCACTGCCACGGCCGCTCCCCCTCCCTCAATTTCAGCTCCACCCGTTCCAACGAGAATTTCTTCAGCGGCGACCGTTTCGACGCCCTCCTCGCGGACCTTGGCTGGGCATGATGAAACGGCAAAACATGGAAAAATCGCCTCGTGTAGTTGCAGTTGCGTCCATTCCAGTTACATTGTAAACTAGCATAACAACATAAGCTTTTTTCACCGTTCAGAACAAACCATGCGTTTCCAATGCAACCACTGCCGTGCGCTTCTTGAATTGGAGGATGTCGAACCAGGCGAAATCGTGCAATGCCCGACTTGCCTAAGTCCCGTATCCATACCAGATTCCGTCACGTCGCCACGCGCTGTCCTCGGAGATTTCGTCATCAAGGAGGCCATCGGCAACGGCGGTATGGGCACCGTTTATCTCGCTCATCAAGTCACGCTCGACCGCGACGTCGCCCTGAAAGTCCTCCATCCGGATTTCGCGTCAGACACCGTCTTCATCCAGAATTTCATCAACGAAGCCCGTGCGGCAGCCAGTCTCAACCACCCCAACATCGTGCAAGCCGTCGCCGTCAACTGCGATGAAGGGCTTTGGTATTTCGCCATGGAATATGTCAACGGCTACACGTTGCGGCAGTTGTTGGAACAGAACGGCAGAATCGAAGAACAGCAGATGCTCGACATCGCCTCCGAAGTCGTATCTGCCTTGAAATACGCTTGGAACGAAAAGCACATCGTCCATCGGGACATCAAGCCGGATAACATCATACTCACATCTGACGGCCATGCCAAGCTCTCCGATCTTGGCCTTGCTCGCAAAATCACCGAACTCAATGAAGATGGCAGCACGGAACTCTATGGTACGCCGCAATATATCGCACCCGAACTGCTCTATGGCGCCCCCCCAAACGCCGCATCTGACATCTACAGCTTCGGTGCCACTCTCTACCACACGCTCAGCGGTCGCTTCCCTTTCATGGCGGACTCGCCGGAAGCCGTCGCTAACCTCCAACTCTCCGCTCCGCTTGTCCCGCTAAAAGACATTGTACCAAGCATTTCTGCGCCACTATCGCGACTTATCGACATCATGATGGTCAAATCTCCAGAAGACCGATACCACGACTATGACGAGCTCGAACAAGATCTTCACCGCGTTCATGCAGGCGAAATGCCGCTTCGGCAACTTCCTGATGCACAACAATCAACGGCAGATTCCGCCAGTTCCCAATCTGGTAAGGCAAAGCTGAAATTCAAACGCAACTCCCGCCATGCCGCCAAGCAGGAAAACGACGGCGAAGCTCCTCAAAACACCATTTCAGAAAAGACTGACAATCCGCAAGATAATCCAAAGCAAGAAGATACAGTCACCCCGCCAGCAGTTCCCCTAAAAAGCAGCATGATGCTTTCAGCCATTCTTGCTGTATTGGCGATTATGATTGTCGCCGCCGCCGTTTATGGCGTGTATTTCGTCATACACAGTCGTCAAACAACAACATCAACCATCACAGGGACGACACAATCACCGAAAACCGAGATAGTTACAGCCCCCCCAGAATCCACTCCATCGGCGGATCCAGAGCAAAAAGCGGCAGAAGAAAAGGCGAAGGCCGAAGCAGAGGAAAAGGCACGATTGGAAGCCGAAGCAAAAGCCGCCGAAGAAAAGGCACGTATAGAAGCCGAACAAAAGGCAAAACTGGAAGCTGAGCAAAAAGCAAAACGCGAAGCAGAAGAAAAGGCGCGACAAGAAGCCGAAGCAAAAATAGCAGCGGAAAAAGCACAGCAAGAAGCCATGTTGAAAGCGCAACAGGAAGCCATCGCCGCAGAAAAAGCCAGACGCATTGAAACCGCACAGATTGAAGTCGCCGCGCGAGATTTCAGCGGGGCACGACAAGCCTTTTTCAGTCGCATCAACCACGAAACGCCGCAGGACAAGGCTTGGCGCGAACAATGGGAACGGGCCCTCACGCAGGCGGAATCTTTTTGGGAACTGTTGAAAGAATCCGCCCCGAAAATTGTAAATTCAGAAGTGAATGAGTTCACCATGAAGAACTTACGGCTGAAATTCTTGAAATCCAACCATGTCGAATGGCAATGGACAATCATCTCCATGGCTGGTGACTCCATCGTCCTACAACGCGAATTCGAGACGCAAGGCAATGACAAGCAGCCTGTCGCCATCCAATGGGCACGCAAGCTTCAAGACCTTCGTCCTAATCAACTTGCAACTATTTCCGTGACCATTGGCATTCCAGAAGGCAAGTCCGAAAAGGAATTCCGCCAAGCCCTCGGCCTCTATCTGCTCGTCTGCGGCGCCGCCCCCGCGAAAGTTCTCAATGAATATTATAATTTGTCCGACGATTGGCCGTACATCGTCGAATCAGCCTCGCTCATTTCTCCTAAGTTCTATATTGACAATCAGTTGAAATGTATCAAGGAACGTGCGGAAGCTGCTACAAACGCCACAGAGCCATTGACAAAGACTTTGTTCACCATCCAGGCCTACGATCTTGGCAATGCGCTTTATATGATGTTCCCCAACCATAAGGAACTCTACGCAGATGAAATCCAACAAGTTATCAAACCATTACTTTCAACAAAAAAATAATATATTACAGGAATATCAAGCATGAAAAAGCTCTATCTGATCAATCCACTTCCTATCGGAACCATCAACCCGCTCATCTACGGACATTTCTCCGAACATATCGGTGGCGTCTTCTATGACGGCATCTGGGTCGGTGAAGACTCCTCCATTCCAAATATCCATGGCTTTCGCAAGTCATTGGTCGAAGCATTCAAGGCCATACGCCCCAGTGTCTTGCGCTGGCCAGGCGGCTGTTTTGCGGAGACGTATGACTGGCGTGACGGCATCGGCCCGCGCCACAGCCGTCCCACACGCATCAACTGGTGGCATCAGCATGACGGTCGCATGGAGCCCAACAAAGTCGGCACCCATGAATTCGTCGAATTCTGCAGGCTCGTTGGAGCCGAGCCGTACATCGCCGCCAACATCACATCGACCACACCGCTTGACATCCGCGACTGGATCGACTACTGCAACTCCCCCAAAGGTTCAACGGCTTACGCCAAACTGCGTGAGGCGAACGGCTCTCCCGAACCGCTCAACGTCAAATTCTGGGGTGTCGGCAACGAATGTTGGGGCGGCGGCGGCAATATGGAGCCCGAAATCTATGCCCATGAATACCGCAAATACGCGATGATCATGCGTAATTCCGCCCCGAATCTCGACCTCATCGCATGTGGTCCGAATGCCAACGGCTGGCATTGGACGGAGCGTTTTCTTCGCGTGTTCGACACCTCCTCCCATATCATGAACGGCTATTCCGTCCATTACTACTGTGGAAAAAGCGGAGGTTGCCTTGATTTCACTAATGACCAATTCTACCATCTGCTTTCAAAGGCCTCCTTCATGAACCATATCGTCAATCAAACATGGAATCTCGTCTGCGGCTTCAACTGCCAGACGCAATGTCCGCTCATCGTCGATGAATGGGGCTGCTGGCATCCCGATGGCTCTGGCCCCACCGCCGGCTACAATCTCTTCGAGCAGCAGAGCACGATGCGTGACGCCCTCGTCACCGCCCTCACGCTCAATATCTTCAACAACAACTGCGACAAGGTGAAGATGGCCAACGCCGCGCAGCTTGTCAACAACCTCCACTGCCTGTTCCTCGCCAACAAGGAAAATTTCATCGTCACGCCAACCTACCATGTCTATGACATGTACAAGGAGCACCAAGGCGCGACCGCCATCAAGACCGCTTTCGAACAGGAGGACATAGCGTTCACGAATCCTGACAGCAAACGCGAAGAAAAACTCGCCAAGCTGTCCGTCAGCGCTTCCGTCAAAGATGGTGAACTCTTGCTGACATCCGCCAACCTCAGTCTGACGGATGCCGAAGACCTCACGCTTGAATCCGTCGCCCTTCCCCTCGGCAATGACGCCGACATCACCATCCTCCGCGCCGACGACGTCCACGCCCACAATACGTTTGACGCCCCAGACACCGTCACGCCCGTCCAGACGACAGCCAAGGCAGATGTCATCCACCTCCCACCCGCATCCATCGTATCCGCCCGCATTAAGTTGAACTCGTAATCTTTTCCCACAGAGTTGAAAAGACGCAATGATACAGTGTTTTTCACAAAAAAACTCCGCATTTCTGTGTCTCTGCGTTAAAATCTCCACAGCCCCACAAAACATATATCATATTATATTAAAATTAATTTAAATAATGAAAACAAAACTATACGGGATGGTTCTAGGCATCACAACCATGATGTCGCTTTTGACATCATGCGCGTCAACCAAATTTGTAGAGAAAGGCAGCGGGGCAGCGAACACACCGTCTGTGAAGGTTGGACTGTTTCTGGACAGAGGATGCCGCGGGAACGGCACATGGCAGTGGGCAAGACTGCTTGCCCACTGCCCGCAACTGGATTTGACCTTTCTGGATGCACAGGACATCCGCGACGGCAAACTCAATGGATTGCAACTGCTTGTATTCCCAGGCGGTGCCAGCAAAGCGCAGTTTGCCGCATTGAAGCCAGCCGGCGTCGAGCAAGTGAAACAATTCATTGAAAACGGCGGTGGCTATATCGGCATCTGCGCAGGAAGCGTCAATGCCATGAACCGCAAAGGAAGAATCGGCCTGCTCCCTTATGACTCCATCGCGAATGCGCCTGGAAAACTGGCAGACCTGGCAGTCGAATTCAATGAAGACAATGCCAAACTGCTGGACATCAAGCCTGGACGGCACATCATCCGCTACAACGGCGGCAATGTCATGAAACCAACAGAGCCGACCGACAATATGGGCGACGCGAAGGTTCTCGCCGTTTTCAAAAGCTCCGTCAGCAATTACGGCAGAGCCCCCTATAATTTCATGGATGCGCCCGCCGTCATCCTTGGACGATATGGAAAAGGAAACGTTCTCGCAAGTAGCGTTCATCCTGAATCATACGAATCCACCCATGACATCGCGCTCGGCTACATCAAAGCCGTATCCGGCATCAAACCCGTTCTGCGTCATCCACCAAAAAACATCCGCCCCCTACGCGTCGGATGGCTTTCGCTGGCCTGCATCGGCCCGCAGGCCGCCCGTGAAATGCTGTCGCTCGACAATGAGCCCGCCTTCGACGTAGATATCTTCAATCTCCACGAAATCAACGAAGGCAGACTGCGCCATTATGACGTGGTCGTGATACCAGACGGCAGTGAGATATCCTACAAGAACTTGATGAACAACGAGTTCCAAAGCAAGCAAATTTTGGATTTTCTGGAACGTGGAGGCCGTATTGTCGCCGCCGGCAACGGTGCCAAATACCTGCCTGTGCACCAGAACATACAAATTCTGCCAGTCGGCGAACCTTTCGCCAAGGCAATAGGCAAATAGGCGACAAGCAATGTCCACACAGTCGGATGTCTTTTCCGTAAGAGGGACGCCTCCGCCACACCAGGCACGTTTAATTTTGTACTACACGTTGTGTATCTTGAAGGAATCGTGTATATTGTATGGAAAGCACATTCCATACCATCCTTTATAAAAAAACAAGACTACCATGGGCTATTCAACACTGACTTTTCCAGAAGGAAGCACATTTCTCGTCACAGGCGGAGCGGGATTCATCGGCTCCAATCTCTGCGAGGCGATTCTGAAGCTCGGCTACAAGGTCCGCTGCCTGGACGACCTCTCAACAGGCTTCCAGAAAAACGTGGACTTATTCATCGACAATCCACACTATGAGTTCATCAAGGGCGACATCAAGGACTTGGATACTTGCCTAAAAGCTTGCGACGGAGTTGATTATGTCATGAATGAAGCGGCATGGGGCAGCGTGCCTCGCTCAATCGAAATGCCGTTATTCTACTGCGCCAACAACATTCAAGGCACCCTCAACATGATGGAAGCAGCACGTCAATGCGGCGTAAAGAAATTCGTCTATGCCTCCAGTTCATCGGTTTATGGAGACGAACCCAACCTTCCGAAAACCGAAGGCCGCGAAGGAAACCTTCTTTCACCATACGCCTTGACAAAACGCTGCGACGAAGAATGGGGCAAACAATACGCCCGCCATTACGGCCTCGCCACCATTGGCTTGCGTTATTTCAACGTCTTCGGCCGTCGCCAAAATCCAGACGGCGCATACGCGGCCGTCATTCCGAAATTCATCAAGCTGCTGTTGAAAGGCGAACGCCCGACCATCAACGGAGACGGCAGGCAGTCGCGCGATTTCACATACGTGGAAAACGTCATCGAAGCGAACCTAAAGGCATGTCTTGCACCAGAAGAAGCGTCGGGCGAAGCATTTAACGTCGCGTTCGGCGGCCGCGAATATCTCATCGACATCTATCACACGCTGACCAAGGCACTTGACATCGATATCGAACCGATCTTCGGTCCCGACCGCCGCGGCGACATCAAGCATTCCAACGCCGACATCTCCAAGGCCCGCCGTCTTCTGGGTTATTCACCCGACTACGATTTCGCCCGCGGCCTAAACGAGGCTATCGAATGGTACAAGAAAAACCTTTGAGTAATGAGTAATTATTGCCCACTAACCGCCGACCGCGCAGGAGCGCACCCATCCCGAGCACTAACCATTAACCATTAACCACATATAATAAACAACAGGTAAAATTATGGTTCGACAAAACATTCTGCCGCTTTTCGCCCTGCTCTGTCTGCCGCTGTCCGCCCAATACGACTGGACTGCGGATATCCAGAATGCCAGTAAAATCAAAAACACCGTTCAGGTCTATTACCAGAACGGGAAACGTGACGCCATCGCAGTCGATACGCCGCACATCCGCGCCGTCGGCGGACTGGAAAACCGTGAAAACAACGCGTTGACGCTGCTGACGCCGAATGGCATCAGACTCGCGGACGGGACGTTCGACACCTATGTCATTGATTCCGAAGGCAAAACCTACTGGTCCTCCCTGTCGCCGCGCAGAGGCCGCTTCAACGCCTTCCGCCTCGGTTACTACTACTATGATGTCCATATTCTGGACCAGGCTATGAGTCGCCCGTTGGAAGACGTTCCAGAAGCGGCGGTAAACGCGAAAATCGATGCGTTCCAAAACTTCACGGATGGTAAATGGGCCATCAACGATTTGACGGAGCCCGAATTCGTGGACGGTGTCTTGCGTGTGAAATGCACGAACGCCCATGACCCGTGGATCGGGCATCTCGGCATCGAGCAGCCGACGGAAACCTATCCCGCCATCGAAGTCACCATGCGCGCGGAAAAATCCTCCATGATGCATGTCTATATGGCCGTCGGCGACCAGAAGGGCTTCAATCCGCAGCAAATCGTCACGCAGAGCATCAAGCCCGGTGACTTCCACACCTACAAAATCTACCTCGATGAAATCAAAGGCTTCAACGGCAACATCCACGGCATTCGCTTTGATCTAGGACAAGTCGATGAAATCATTGAAATCAAATCCATCAAACTCGTGGCGGAAAAACGCCAGAAAATGCAGGTCAAACTCGACCGCATCC
>JAGCSE010000308.1 GCA_017964325.1 Victivallales bacterium
CATGAGCCCATAAATGAGCCCATAAATGAGCCCATAAATGAGCCCATAAATGAGCCCATAAATGAGCCCATAAATGAGCCCATAAATGAGCCCATAAATGAGCCCATAAATGAGCCTGTAAAAAGACTCACAAAACATAGCGATGAGCATCTAAAAATGATTGTCTTCCAGATAATAAGAAAAACTCCTGGTATTTCGCGCCCGATGCTCATTAAAGTGACTCAAAGAAGTCGCTCGACTATAACACGAATTTTATCATTATTGCAAAAGATGTCCTTGATCGAACATCGCGGCAGTAAAAAGACCGGCGGCTACTATGCCATCGACCCGCAGGACAAGGCATAGCTGAAGAAAGGGCTTCGAGGAAAATACCATGGACAAACGTCAATTTCTCAGATTTCTTGAATCAGGCGATTTCGCCTCGCTTTTCATCGAGGCGGGATGGAACCGCCCCGCGTCAAACATCCCCTTCTCCTGTGAAATCGGCGCGGAAAACAAGTCGTTTGTTTTCAAGGAAATAGCTGAATTGTATGTTCGGGTTCTCGTCTGCGAGACAGACTCCATGCCGCTGACCGCCGAACGCAACGCCTTGGACACCCGTCTTCGCAAACGTTATGATGCATACATCGTCATTTTTATCCATAAAGACACGCGCATGCATCATCTGTGGATGGTTCCTGTAAAATCAGCGGACAAGCGGTCGCTTGTCCGCATCGAATATCAGGAAAGCTCCCAGGCGGATTTCCTCTACGGCAAGTTTCAGGAGCTCCAGTTCCCAATTGGCGAAGTGCCCGACGCCATGGACGTCCTGGACCGCTTGAACCATGTCTTCCAAATCAATGCCGCCGATGTGACGAAGAAGTTCTACAAGGAGTTCAGGCAGAAGCACAGCGCATTCGTGAAGGGCTAAAGTGGACCCAAAAAATTGGACAGATTGTTAAGATGTGTTAGATTAGTTTCCCCCCCCAACATAGAGAACACATCATGAGCAAAGGCAAAAGAGACACTTACACTTCGGACTTCAAGCTGAAAGTGGCAAGCGAGGCAATGAGCGGTGACAAGACGCTGTCACAGCTGGCAAGTGAATACCGCGTCCACCCATCTCAGATCACCAAATGGAAGGAGCAGCTGAAAGGCAGTGCCAGTGCCGTGTTCGGCTCTCCGTCCAGGAGGCAGAGGCAGGAGAACGTCACCGAGGCGGACCTGATGGAGAAGGTCGGGCGTCTGACGGTCGAAGTGGACTGGCTCAAAAAAAAATCCTTGCAGCTGGGGATAAGCCCGGAAGAGCTGAACTTCTGAAAGGCGAGTCGGGCGAGAAGGGGCTCCCTTTCAGGCGCAAGTGCGAGTTGCTGGGCGTCAGCCCGTCGACCGCGTGTTCGCGGCGGGGGCCCGTGGCGAATCCCTGTGATGCGGAGGACATGGAACTGGCCAGGAAGATAGAGGAGATCTACGAGAAGTGCCCGTTCTACGGAAGCAGGCGCATCGCCCATGAGATATCCCGTTCGGGCCGGCCGGTGAACAGGAAGCGCGTCCAGAGGCTGATGCGGAAGATGGGGATCGCGGGCGTCGCCCCCGGGCCGGCGACAAGCAGGCCGCATCCTATGCACGGGACATACCCCTATCTCCTGGACGGGGTCGTGGCGGATCATCCCGACCACGTCTGGAGCAGCGACATCACCTATCTTCCGACCAGGTTCGGGTTCATGTACCTTGCGGCGGTCGTCGACTGGTACAGCCGCAGGATACTGTCCTACAGGCTTTCAAACACCGTGGACGCCGGATTCTGCGTGGAGGCACTGGACGAGGCCCTCCGGAACTACGGCAGCCCGGAGATCTTCAACACCGACCAGGGGGCCCAGTTCACGTCGGAGGCGTCCACCGGCCTTCTGAAGGAGCACGGGGTGGCCATAAGCATGGACGGGCGCGGACGGGCGTTTGACAACATATTCACGGAACGTTTCTGGAGAAACATCAAGTATGAGTGGCTATACCTGCATTCATTCGACAGCGTCAGGGAGTTGAGGCAAGGCCTTGATTCCTACATCGTTTTCTATAATTTCAGGCGAATTCACCAGGCACTGGACTACAAGATCCCGAACGAGGTGTATATTAATGAAAAAGTAAGTTATACCAAAATCAGATTTTCTTTTAGGACTTGACTTTTTGTCCAACAAGTTGGGTCCACTTCAGTCTCGCCTGTTTCCTGCGTTCGCGCATCCATCGCCTCTGCCGCCATACGCAACCGTTGGATACTCGCCAACAGCAGTTCGCTTGTCATCGGCTCGCTTGATCCAAATGGCCAATTGGCAAAACTCGTCTCCACGTTTCCAACAGAACAAATCATACGGCTTGACATCCATTAACGCCTTCTATTCACAACATCTCCATGCAATCTTCTTTCATGAAAACAAACGCCCCGCAGAACAAAAGACTCCACGGGGCGTTGATGACTTCACGCCGTGTATAATGTCATACATGGCTGTTATTTTTGACTCCTTTCCGCCATTTCTGGAGTTTGTGCATTCGTACAAACGGTCGCGCAGGAGCGCACCTCTCCCCCGCTGTCAGATTAAAAGAATGATGTCATCAGTGTTAGTTCCTAACCTCCCCACGATGTTTCCCGAAGGGGGAAAGATCACGTTTCCTTAGGAAAATTGACCAAATTTAACTATTTTTCCTTAGGAAAATTGACCGAATTCACATATTTTTCCTTAGGAAAATTGACCAAATTCAACTATTTTTCCTTAGGAAAATTGACTCAAGACATTTGTAACCAATTGCTATTCATGTATATTATTCTATAATTATAATGGATTCAAAAATGAGGCTTAGCAATGGAACGGGAAATGATGCAAAAACTGCTGGATTGGAAGAACTCCACTCCACGTAAACCTCTGCTGCTTCGCGGAGCCAGACAGGTCGGCAAGACATGGCTGCTGAAGGAGTTCGGGAAGCGTCATTTCAGCAAATGCGCATACATCCGCTTCGACAAGGCAAGAGCCTTGCAGGAAATCTTCAGCAGGGAATATGACATTCAAAGGCTGTTGACGGCCATCCAGTTGGAAATCGGCTTCAAGCCAACTCCAGAAGACACGTTGATCATCTTTGATGAAATACAGGAATCGGCAGGCGCGTTGACCTCCCTGAAATATTTCTATGAAGAAGCACCTGAATACGCCATCGTTGCGGCAGGCTCCCAACTAGGCATTTCCGACAAGCAAGGGACAGGCTTTCCCGTGGGCAAGGTCAATACGCTTTACCTACATCCCATGTCCTTCATGGAATTTCTTGAAGCCATTGGACAAAAAGGACATGCGGATCTTATCCGTCAGGGCGACTGGGCAATGTCCAGTTCTTACCATGAACTTTACACGGATTGGTTACGACACTATCTCTTCATTGGCGGCATGCCGGAAATCGTGGATGACTATTCTCGCAATAGCGACTTCCAACGTGTTCGCCGTTTACAGAACAATCTGTTGCAGAACTATCAGGACGATTTCGGCAAGCATGCCCCCCCCGAAGATGTACGCAGGATCGAGTTGATATGGGATTCTCTTCCCAGTCAGCTTTCCAAGGAAAACAAGAAGTTCATGTCCAGCAACTTGCCTGAACACATCAAAAAAGACGACTTGTTGTCGGCCATGCAATGGCTTCTAGGAGCCGCCTTGATTCGCCATACGAAAAAAATCAGCAAGCCAGACCTTCCTCTCAGCGGTTATGCGGACGGTGGTTTCAAAGTCTTCATGCTTGACGTCGGATTGCTTACAGCCAAATCAAATCTTGACGCAAAAGTCATTTTGGAAGGCAGTCGTATTTTTGAGGAATTCAAAGGCGCGTTGGCGGAACAATTTGTCCAACAGGAAATGACGGCATATTTCGATGCGCAGACATATTACTGGTCATCGGAAAAATCCCATAATGAAATTGATTTTCTAGTTGACATGACGAACGCCGTGATTCCAATTGAAACCAAGGCAACTTACAACCTCAAGGCCAAGAGTTTGAAGGCATACTGCGAGAAGTTCCGTCCACCGGTTGCCATAAGGACTTCTCTCGCAAAATACTATCGCCAATCGATTCAGCTTCCCGATCTTGACGACAACGACAAGCCTGCTTCCTACTCCTTAGTGGACATTCCACTTTACGCGCTTTGCCAACTTGCGCAGGAAATGCAACAGCTTTGACAACGCTTTTCCATAAGACATCGCCGCCCCGCGGGGCTTTCTCCGTGGGGCGGCGATGTCTTCTTCATGCCGTGCATGGTTTCATGCACGGCTGCATTTTCACTGCATTACAGGCCGAGCTTGGCGCCGCGCTGCAATTCGCCGAGCGTACGGTTCGTCGCGGGGACATAGCCCTTCAGCGGCATGATACGCTCGTGGATCGTGTCCAGAATCCAGCTGGGCTGCGGGAAATATTCCTTCTCGTGCTCGGCGGCGGGGCTGACCCAGTTGTGGGAGCCGACGATGGCCATCGGGGCGTCCAGATAGTCGAAGCAGAACTGCGTCAGGTTGGCGGCGATGTTGTGCATCGCGTTGCCGCGTTCGACGGCTTCGTTGACCAGAACGCACTTGCCGGTCTTCTTCACGGAGGCGATCAGCTTGTCGTAGTTCAGCGGGTTGATGCAGCGGAGATCGATGACTTCCGCGCTCAGGCCGTACTTCTCCTCGAGTTCCTTCGCGGCGTCGAGAGCGACGTACAGCGCGGGACCGAAGGTGATCAGCGTGATGTCCTTTCCTTCCTTCTTCACGTCGGGCTCGCCCAGCTCGATTTCGTAGTAGCCTTCCGGAACACCTTCCTTGTGGAACATTTCGCCCTTGCCGTACAGCTTCTGGCTTTCCAGGAAGATGACAGGATCGGTGCCCGCCAGAGCGGCGTTCAACATACCTTTCGCGTCATATGGCGTGACAGGATAAGCGATCTTCAGGCCGGGGATGTGGTTGCACAGCGCGGACCAATCCTGTGAATGCTGCGCGCCATACTTGAAGCCGACGGAGATGCGCAGGACGACCG
>JAGCSE010000309.1 GCA_017964325.1 Victivallales bacterium
CCATTCCTTCGAATCCTTGAATTCGGGGAAGAGGACGGCGATGTGGAAGAGGCCGTTCATTTCCATGGCGAGCCAGTTGTTCTGCGTCGGATAGGTGCGCAAATGGTTGGCGTGTTCATAGAAGGACTTGACCATCAAGATGATGGAGTCGTCGTCGAAGACAGGGGAGCCGAGCATGCGGAAGAAGCAGTCCGGCCAGACGCCGAACGTGCGGATGCCCGTTGTGATGGTCCTCCAAGCGGAATATGGGACGTTGCCGTTTCCCGTGGCGGGCACGAGGCAGTCCTCCACCCAGCCGCGCATCTGGCTGACGAATTCGCGGCCGTATTTTTCATCGCCGGTCTGCCAGTAGGCGTCCACGAGCGTCTTCCAGGCTCCATGGCGGTTCAACTGCCACGTCCATTCGTTGTATTTCAGCGGCGTCGGATTGATGAGCCATTGGATGCGGTCGCCGAACTGGTGGGTGAATTCGCAGCTGGTCAGACGGTGGGCGACGATTTCGTCTGCAGGATGCGTATTGTATTGCGGATTGCGCTTTTCGGGCGTCGGGCGGTCTTTCCACATTTGCGGCATTCGGGGTGTCTCGCGTTGTTTCAGATAGTCCGCGAAGGCATGGCCCGCCTGTGTGTAGTCATGCTTTTTGACGGCGGCTTTGACATTTTCAAGCCCTTCTAAATCAAGATTCAAAGAGCTATAGAACTCTTCATCCGTCACACGGGGCCCCTTGGGGAGCGGAGGCATTTCGCCCTGCAGCAAACGGATGGGGCCGATATTGACGACAACGGCCGGATTCAGCGTGTTGAAGAAGCCGGTGGCGGCGAAACGGAGCTCCGTAATCCACTGGAAGCCGATGGGGCTTCGTGTGACAAGCATGCGTTCCAACGGAAAGACGAAGCGTTTCCAGCCTTGGAAATTCAGCTTGATCTGCTCGCTGAAATAGTCCGGGCCATCCGATTGCGGATTTTCGGAGCCGATGTAGAGGAGGAAGCGAGTCTTTGGACGGAAGATCGGCGAGTACAGCCAGACTTCGAGCATGTTCCAGCCGCCTGCCGCCCAGTTGCGCGGAAAATTTTCGAACGACAGGGAGGCGGATTTTCCATGCTCCCAGCGAATGCTTCCTTTGGCGATTTCGCATGATTGGGATTCGTCCAACGTCCCGCCTTTCCAAGTGGCGGGTCCTTCGGGAGATATGACGACGAGCGGTTCGGCTGCATGGACGGCCAGGGCGAACATGGAAATTATCAATGTATGGTGGAAATGAGACATGGATTCATCCTGTTTGAGTATGATTGGTTGAGATTGAATGTCTTTTGTCTAAAATAACACGGTTTGATTGATTGGCAAAATTAAGAAGTGAGATTACTTTTGAGAAATATGAAAGATTAAATGATAATGTAAGAAATGGCATGGAGCAAACATGAAGCATACGACAGGATGTCTGATGTTGATGACGATGGGAATCATGACGGCGTTTGGCACGGAAATTCCTTTTAAATCGGCATTTCCGCCTGTGGAAAAGGTGGAGGTGGCTGCAGGCGAGACGGAAAGTGTTTCTTCTCCCGTCGTTTTCCCGGCGATGAAAGGCGGCGATGGCATGGTGGCCGTGCTGAAAGTCAACTTGCGGATGGTGACGAAAGTCTTTGGCGGCTGGAATCCGTGGTGTGCTATTGAATTGAACGGCAAGGACATAAGTCAGTTCGCGGCCAACGGCACGCCGCGTTTGTTACTACGTGGGAGCGTATTGCATACAACGTTGGCACGGGAGGCGGAAAGGCCGTATTGGCGGCAAGGCGCTCATCCACAGTTGATGACGTATTTCGCTCCGGCGGACGCAACGGATCTGGATCCGCGTATATTGGACAGGGAGTTCGGCTACGATTACTATCTTGATGTGGATGATATTGTCAACAAAGTAGTTATCGGTGCAGATGACCGCATCGAAGAGGAGAGGCAGAACACGCTTCGCTTCTTCAACGTGCTGTCGAAGAGCATTGCGGACTGTCCATTGCTGGTGAAGGATATCCAGTTGGGATGGGTGCCACGGGAGACGTTGAACGACTTGAAAGGAATCCGTTTATGGCGTCTTGACAAGGGGATGCAGACGGTGGCGGCGTTGGACGGCGACGGTTTTTCATTGGCCGTTTCAGCAAGCGGCGGCATGGCGGTGGCGTTTGGAAACAAGTCGGCGCAAACGCTATTTGTGGAATCTGCCTACAGCTATCCACAGGAGCAGGAGATGGGCTTCAACCGGCTGGAAATCATTGACAGAAAGGATGCTGCAAATGTAAAGGTTTCGCGGAACGGCGAGGCAATCGACGTCGTCCTGCTGGGGAAGGCCGTGCGGGTGAAACGTCATATATCATTGGAAAGGAAACGGATCCGTGTTCAAGAGGAAATTACGAATTGTCTGGAGGAGGATTTGGGGCTTGTGTGGCGGCAGGAGGCGTCCTACAGCGGAGTCATGCCGAAATCATGGCGGTTGACGGGGCTGACGGGCATCGAGGCGGCGGACGTGCAGGCGGCGGAGAATCCGACCGTATTCATGACGGACGGCGTGCAGGCGGTCGGATTCGTCATGGAGGATACGGTCAGCCGGATCCTTCTGGATTTGCATAAGACTGGCAATATATGCGTGTTCGGGTCGCGCGGCGTAGGCATTCCCGCCAAGGGAAAACTGTCGGTCGAATGGAGCATCTATCCGCTTGGCGGAGAGGAGATTGGCTATTTTGATTTCATCAACCGCGTCCGCGAAGACTGGGGCGTGAACAATACGGTTCCAGGGCCGTATCTCATCAAGGCGGAGGCACTTCCCGGCCTTCGGCTCGGCTTGGCGTCTGTCCAGCCGTGGCTGGACTATGCGGGCGGCATGGATCTGACGCGGGACGAATACAAGGCGACTGTGGCGCCGCAGATGGCTGAGCTGAAAAAGCAGTTTCCAGGCATCCTGCTCATGGGGCTGATTGAGACGAATCTCGTCAAATTCGATTCGCGGACGGTGCCATGGGGCGAACAGCTTCCGCTGACCTACGCAGACCGAACGAATCCTAAAACACGTTATGGACAATATTTAAGTCTTGAACTCTCCAAAAAGCTCGAGCCCGTCACGCCGTATCGCGATTCGTTGCTGCATGATGCGGAAGGGCGCGTCATGATCGACAACTACTATGTCTATCAGCCGAAGCCGTACATCAATCTGATGCCGCAGGTCGAACGCGGCAACCACCGCTACAACGTCTTCCTGGAGCAAATTGATTTTCTCATGAAGAATGTGAAATTCAACGGCGTCTATATCGACCAGTTCAATCCAACGATGCGCGACGGCGTGAGCTACGACCGTTGGGACGGCCGCAGCGTGAAGCTGGACAAGAGTGGAAAGATTACGGCGCGATTCTACAATTACGCGATTACAGGCGCGGAGGGTCGTATGGACATCGTGAAACGGATACGCGAACTGGGCGGAGTCGTGCTGACGAACGGCCATCCTGTCACGAAGGAGGAGCAGAATTCAGGGCGGTTGAGCTTCGCGGAGATGGAGAACGATCCGTGCAACCCATTGCCGTTCATGGACAAAAAGCCGCCGGAGTTCCGTTATCAGGCGAAAGGGCATCTGGCATCGCCGATCATTTTGAACCTGCGGCCACGTCGATATCAGCCGGCGAACGGGCCAGATTTGCGTGCGAAGATTCTCATGAAAGGAATGATCACCGCCATACGCAACGGCGTGCTGCCATATTATTATGGTACGGAGCAGCCGCTGGAAGGGTCGGAGGCGGGCAGCTATGAGCTTGCCAATTGGCTGTTTCCGTTCACGCCTGTGAAGCTCGGGGAAGGCGTGCTACAAGGAAAAGAACGGACAATTGCCGTGATTTCAGGAACTTATCATCTTGGTGGTGCAAAGCGGCCCGCCGTGGCACGGTTCGACGACCATGGCCGCCCATGCGGTGAAGAGGGGATTGTCGTCAACGGCGGGCCGAATGCGTGGGAAGTGATGGTGACATTGAAAGATTGGAATGAAATGGCGTGCATGGTCTTGAAGGAATAATATGCGCATTTATAGGCTAAAATTCTATAATTAAAAAACAAAAGAGGTAGTATGAAGAAAATGGCGATGATTCTTATGACGGCATTGACTATGACAGCACAGGCGGGGATTTATTGGACGAACGACGGCAAGGTGGCGTTCACGCCGCTTCCAGGAGGCGACAAGGCAGAGGATTTCCCTGCAGCCGCTATGCCGCCCGACTACAAGCCTACGGGGCTGACGCGAGACTATTATCTGGACATGATGGAGCCGATCGTCAAGCTGGCGGCCAACTGGGTTGACGAAAAGGGAGCGGTCATCGATCCTGTCATTAACCGCGAATGGGGGCAGACATCCCCGCGTTTCGCCAATGCAGGGGCCATTTTGATTTATTTCGGCCGTGTGCAAGAACTGAAGGATACAGTCTATCGCGTGATGGACTACACATGCGATAAATTGAGCCGTCCTGAAGTGTCGTCAAGCAGTCCGGACTTTTGGATGCGGGAATTGACGGTTGCCGTGGCGGTGTTGACACATGTTGCTCCGCCTGAACGGGTTGAACGTTGGAGGAACGCGTTGGCGAAAGTCTCGCCGGAAGATGTCTATAGAGCCGTTGACAAGACGGGCCAGAAGATCGCCCGCTTCAACAACTGGTGCCTTTTTGGCGCGAGCGGCGAGGCCATGCGGCAGGCGATGGGCATCACTGGGCCGGAAGGCGTCTTTTGGGGTGATACGTTCTTCGACCGCTATCTGGAGCCGCAGTACATCCATTTCACGGAAAAAGGAATGTACCGCGATCCGAACGACCCGTTCACGTATGACATCACGACGCGTTTCCAGTTGTCATGTGCGCTGATATGGGGCTATCGCGGCCGTAACTTTGAGAAGCTCAATGAGTTGCTACGGCTTGGAGCGTTGTCGTTGCTTCGTTATGTGTCGCCGGCTGGTTATGTGCCGTTCGGCGGTCGTTCCGCTCAGTTCCAGTTCCAGGAGGCGATGACTGCCGCCATGTGTGAAATGGAGGCGTTGCGCTACAAGGAGGTGAATCCACGTGTGGCGGGGATGTTCAAACGGCAGGCGCACCGCAGCGCGCAGCTGATCCATCCGTATCTGGTGGATGAAAAACCGCATCGCCATATCAAGAATTATTTCGATCCCAATCTGTTGCATGGTTGTGACAGTTACGGTCAGTATTCCGTCTATAGCCTGCTGTCGGCGGGATTTCTGGGCATGGCGGCGTTGTATGCGGACGATTCCATCGTGGAGACACCGACGCTTTCTGAATGGAGCTCCTACGCCTTCTATTTGCGCGGGGCATTCCACAAGATTTTCGTGAATTGCCAAGGCAATGGATTCGAATATGATACGCGTGCGCAACTGACAGAGGACGCGACAGGCATGGGGCGGATTCTGCTGAAGGGGGCTCCATACGGACTGCTTCCTGCGCTGCCGTTCGCCGTCAATCCAAAATACAAGATTGCCGAAGGTTTCCCGCAGGCGGAATATCCTGCATCCATTGCTCCCGTTTGGAAAAGCGCGGACGGCACGGTCTGGCGGCTTGCGCAGAAGGTGAAGGAGGAGGACAACGAATACACCGTTTTGGAGGAGAAGCCTGAAAAAGTGGCTATCCAGTTGAAATGGAATATGAAAGGCACGACCATTTCAGAGACATGGACGGTCACGCCGACGGAAATCTCGCTGGACAGCAAACTTGGCGGTGACTGTCATGACGGTGTCTGGGAGGTTCCCATTCTTGAAAACGACGGGAAGCACAAGCCGACCGTGGCTGTGGAAGGCGATGCGTTGACGGCGACGATGGATGGTGTCAGCATCGTGGTGTCGGGAAGCTCCGCACCGTCGCTGGCTGAACAGCGTGTCACGAACCGCACGGGGATTTATAAGGTATATCGCTTTCCGGTAGATGAAAAAGGGCATATTCATTTGACTTTCAAAGTCAAATGAAAGCTAAAATACTAGGGGCTCCAGAAAAACTGAAGCCCCTAGAAATGCCAGAGATGTATTTTGGCTAGAGAGAAATACTTACATGGCTAGGATTTTATCCATCGCCTTGGACGTGCGGTCGAGAAGCGTCGCATCCGGCGGCATCATTTCGGCTGTGATGGTCTTGTCGTAGCCGATGCTGCGGAGGGCGGCCATGGTGTCGCTCCAGGGGATATCGCCATCGAGCAGGTCGCAGAAACCGGCCAGCGTGCCGACGGAGAGCTTGAAATCTTTGATGTGGATGCGGTCAATGCGTTTGCCGAGAATTTCAATCCAGTGGGGCGGCCACTGCTGATGGTTGAGGACGTTACCGACATCGAAATAGGCGCCGACGGCGGGATTGTTGATGCTGTCGATGAAGGCTGCGAACTCCACGGGGGAGTACATGAAGCCGTTCCAAACGTTTTCAACAGCGAGCTTTACGCCAAGGTCTTTAGCGGTCTGGCCGAGTTCCGTGACGGCGTTGCGGGCCCATTCCATGGCTTTTTCATAAGGTACGGGCTTGAAGGAAGGTTCCCATGGGATGACAATCGCGCCAGGCACGAAGAGGAGGGATTTGCAGCCGAGCCATGCAACACGCTGCAAGGCGCCTTTGTGGAGTTCGATGGCCTGTTTGCGGATGGCGGGATCCAAACTGGTGGGGCAGCATCCCCAACTCATGCCGGAAGCGACGGATTCCAAGAGGATTCCAGCTTTTTCAGCGGCGGCCTTATAGGCTTTGCAGTCGGCTTCAGAGGTTTCAGGGGTGAGGGGGCCAGTTGTTCCGACGCAGAGTTCGAGAGCCTGGAAATTGGCGTTTTTGGCCTGCAGGATGGCGTCTTGCGCGGAGCAGGAGCCGTCGCCGCCTTGGACGGACCAGTAGCTGATGGCTTTGATCATGGTTGCTTTCCTTTCATAAGGTGTGGAATCTTTTGGACAGAAAAGTGAAAAACACAAAATCTGTATTAAGTTAGATGAAAATACGATGTTGTCAAGCGAAAAATAAAAAAGCACTGAATGCGTTTTACGTAGTAAAAGCGATAAACAGGAAAAAGCAAAGGGTATGGAAATTTTTGAAAAACTAAGTCCTTTCATGTTACGGTCTGGAATCATCGAAGTCGGGAGGGATCGTTTGAAGCAGGTGGCACATAAATTGGCGTTTCTGCTGACGACGGAGGATTTGTCCAGTAACAGCCTGCAGGAATTGCTGGAGATATTTGACTGCCCGATATTCCGCTATCTGACGATGGCTGATGTGGCAAAATATTTCAACTATCAGGGAACCAAAGTGTTGGGATTCCGCCGCAACGAATTGAGCGCACAAGTCATGAAAGCATTGAAAGGATATGGCGTGACACGAGGAGCAAAAATTCCGTTGCATCCCAACGTCGCGATTCTGGGCGCGAGCGGAATCGGGCGGCATCATGCGAACTGGTGGCGATTGGAAGGCGCACGGGTGGCGGCGTTCCTTGGAAGCAATCCGGAAAGCATTGCAAAAACGACAGATACGCTCAAAACTATGTTCTCATTCGATGGTCGCGGTTATTGCGATTTGGAAGAACTATTAACGACGGAAAAGCCTGACATCGTCGATGTCTGTCTCCCGCCGCAAATGCACTACAATGCTGTAAAGAACGCATTGGAAGCAGGTTGCCATGTGCTGTGCGAAAAGCCGTTTGTGTATGATGACGGCAAGTCTCCTGAAGAACTTCTTGAACAGGCCCGCGAATTGACGCTGCTAGCGGAGGAGAAACAACTTTCTCTTGGCATTTGCACGCAATATGTTGTCGCGGCGGACGAAATTCGTCGCCTATGGTTGGAAGAACATACAGGAGAGCATATTACGTCTTTTGAAGGGCGGCTGATTTCACCGACTCGCAACCGTCCGCCAAACGCCAAATGGACTTGGATTGATTTGGCACCGCACATGTTGGGTGTCGCACAGGTTTTGTCAGGCTGCGGCGAAATCGACTACGACAATGTGAAGACGACGTTCGAGGGCCATTTGGCGGAAGTCACGTTCCCTTGCAAGTGCCGTGACGGTCGTATCTTGGATTGCAAGATCACGACGTTCCACCGCGATGAGGAGCCGAAGAACGTGCGGCAGATTGTCCTGAACGGCGAATTGTACGATGTCGGTGGCCGTCTGGACGAAAACAAAGTGTTCCAGATGGACATCCAGACACCGAGCGGCATCGTCGAAAAGCCTGACATGATGCGGCTTCTGATACGAAACTATCTCTACGGCTGCTTGAAAGTGCCTGGCAGGATGGCGCGGCAGAATCTTGAATGGATGCTGAAAATCATTGAAATAGCAGAAGGTAAGTAATGGATTTTAAAGCTGTTGAAACGTGCAGGCTGTACTGCGCCGTCATGGTGCTGTGCCTTTTCAGCTGGGCTGCCTCTCCGTTTGACGTCAACGCCACGCTGACAGCAACGGGGCAGGGGACATGGAATCTTTCGTTGGCGTTCAAAATTCCGCCTGAACATCATCTGTATGAGTCGGAACTGAAGGTTGAGGCGGACGGGCTGGAAATTGAGCAAGTCGCTGGAGACAAGGCGGTTGAACTTGATGGCGACATGGTCTTCACGCATGATTTCCGGCGCGAATACCGTCTGAAAGGAGATGCGCAGGAGCCGTTAACCGTTTGGGTAACGATGATGGGCTGTTCTGACAAAGGGCTCTGCTACCCGCCTGACAAGCGTGAATTGAAATTGACGACAAGCGGAGCGACTGTTACAGATGTGAAAAAGACGGCGGTGGAGGCGTCGCCTTTCGAGAAGGAGACATTGTCCAGTTTCAAGACAGGCGGCGTCGCGGAAGGCTATATGCGGTCGAAGGCGTTTCTGGAATGGCTGGAGAATTCGCTGAGTGGAAATAATGGGCAGGACAACGGCGGCAATCTGCTTCAACGTGTCTTGTCAAAATACGGTTTGTGGCTGGTCGCATTGCTGCTGTTGCCGCTTGGAGCGATGCTGAATTTGACGCCGTGCGTGTTGCCGATGATACCCATCAATTTGGCGATTTTGGGCGCGGGCGCGAAGGATGGTCGCAAAGGGCACGGCTTCGGATTGGGGCTTGGATATGCGTTGGGCATGGCGCTGTCGTATGGGTTGTTGGGTGTCATCGTCGTCTTGACGGGAAGCCGTTTCGGAGCGATCAATTCATCAGCCTGGTTCAATTTTGCCGTCGCATTAGTATTTGTGTTTCTTGGACTTGCAATGTTCGATGTTTTTGCAATCGACTTGTCGCGGTATCGTGGTCAGGGGGGGATGCAACATCGCGGCACGATGGTCGGCGCGTTTCTATTAGGCGGCCTAACGGCGGTTTTGGCGGGAGCTTGCGTAGCACCCGTATTGATTTGGGTGTTGGTCATGGCGACGGAGATGTATGCCGACGGTAAGACGGTTGGTCTGATTCTACCATTCCTTTTAGGGGCGGGCATGGGGCTGCCATGGCCGTTTCTGGGGGCGGGGCTGTCGATGCTGCCGAAGCCTGGAGCGTGGATGGAAAAGGTCAAGAAGCTGTTCGGCGTGTTGATCTTCGCGATGGCGTTGTATTATGCTCATGTCGGCTGGAATTTGTTGAATTGGAAAGACAAAGGAAATTCAGACAATGATGGTTGGCGGACGGATGTCGCGCAAGCCTTGGAGGATGCGTCGAAGGATGGCCGCCCCGTATTGGTTGATTTCTGGGGGATGTCCTGCAAGAACTGCGTGATGATGGACAAGACGACGATGAAGGACAAGGACGTCACGGCATGGTTTGAGAAAAACAAGATTGTTTTGCTGAAAGTGCAAGGGGATGACGAAAAGAATACAGAAGCGCAGGTATTAATGAAATACTTTAACGTCATCGGTTTTCCGACCTACGTGATGATGTTGCCCGAAAAGTGAGCATGATGGCTGGATGATTTCGCACCTCATGCGTTGCTGCTCCGCTGTGTAGGTGGCAATTTCTTTGCAACGTAGCCTTGATTTTTGTGTTTGAACGTATATTATTTAGGTATATGATTTCATTTTTTATTTAATTGACATAATCACCTTTGTTCATGGAGACAGACAATGCCCGTAAATTATGATGTAGAGAAAATTGGCGCGAACATGAAGATCAAGCTGGCCGTCATGAGCGGCTGGTTCGGCGGATTGAACCACGTGGAGATGGTGGAGCAGGTCGCCGCGTATGGTTTCCATGCGTTCGAAAATCTTGGCGCTGGTAAATGGGAAGACAAGGAAGCCGTCCGCGAAAAGTGCGAAGAACTCGGCGTGGAAGTCGGTGCCATCAGCTGCAGCGGTTCCATTAACGGCGATGGTCCTGTGAATCCCGCATTCCACGACAAGTTCGAGGCGGATGTGAAGGAAGCAATCCGCAACGCCAAGCTGATTGGCACGAAGGTCGTGCTGGTGACGGTTGGCGGACTGCGCTATGACATGACGCAGGAACAGCAGCTTGAAAACGTCGCCATTGCGGGCCGTCGTGTGGCTCCGTTGTTGGAAGATGCTGGCATCACGTTGGTTTATGAAACGCTGAACATCAAAGTTGACCATGCGGGATATGCCTTGGTGACCTCCAAGCAGGGCTCCGATCTCGTGAAGGCAATTGACAGCCCGAATGTGAAATTCCTCTTCGACATCTACCATCAGCAGATTACAGAAGGCGATGTCATCCGCAACTTTACGACATATAAGAACGAAATCGGCCATTTCCATTTCGGAGATAATCCAGGCCGTCGCGAGCCTGGAACAGGCGAATTGAACTATAAGCAGATATTCAAGGCGATTGACGCCATGGGTTACAAGGGCATCGTTTCCAGTGAGTTCAGCAAGTCGAAAGACTTGTCATTGGAAGGTCTGCTGAGGATTTTGGCGGATTGCGCGACGTGGTAGTCTGCCGCTCAGCAGCGAGCTAAGAGTTTAAGGATAAATGCTTAAAGCAGGAGGGACATACGCCCGCACAGGAGTGCAGCCCTCCTGCATGTCCTACAGAATAGAATTAGAGGAAGAAAATAATTATGTCCAAAGTTTGTTTTGAAGGCGTGATGGCTGCATTGCCGACGCCATTGACCGATGACGGCGAAATAAAAGTCAGCACCGTGAAGCCGTTGATCGACCATTTGCTTGCCGAAGGTCTCTATGGTTTCTATGTGACGGGGGCGACAGGCGAGGGGGCTTGCCTATCCGCCAAGAAGCGTGAAGTGATGGTGAACGCTGCCATTGAGGCGAATGCAGGACGAGGGAAAATCATTGTCCATATCGGTGCCATTGATGCGTATGAAGCGATGGAGCTGACGCGTCAAGCCACGAAGGCTGGAGCCGACGGCGTGTCCGCCGTGCCGCCAAACTATATGTTCGAGTATGATGCGGATGAAATCTGCGAATACTACACGCGTCTTGCTGGTGAGACGAATCTGCCGTTGTTGATGTATGCAACACAGAAGACTGTGGCGTTGGATGTGAACGGCATCATCGAACGACTGCTGGCCGTTCCGAACATCGTCGGTGCGAAGGACACGCGAGCCAATTACTACAAAATGTGGCAGTTGAAGCAGTTGAACGGCGGCGATGTCAACGTCATCAATGGGCCGGACGAAATGTTGATCTGCGGTTTGATGATGGGTGCGGACGGCGGCATCGGCAGCACGTACAACGTGATGCCCCGTTGGTTCTCCGAACTTTACAAGGCATTCCGCGCAGGCAAGATAGATGAAGCTCGGGCAATCCAGACGAAGATCAACTACGGCATCCAGGCGTTGCTCAGGCTGGGCCGCGGCAATACGGTTCGATCCGTCAAGGCCGCATTGACGTTGCAGGGCTATGACATGGGGCCCGCCGTTTATCCGGCTGGCCATTGCTCGGCCGATGAGATGAAATACATCGAAAAAGAGCTGAAGAAAGTGGGTATTCTGTAAATAGAAGAACCACGCTTCCGCGTGACCCACAAAACAGAGGGCACGCGGAAGCGTGATTCGGCCACATAGGCGTGTATCCTCTCATAACGACCGCATGACCAATAGGATAGGGTGTATTATTACCTTGTGGCTGTCGCACAGGAGCGCAATCCCCCTGCAATGTTGCGCAGAAGGCGGCTCTTTTTATCCTAAAAAAGCAATAAAAAACTACTGCTTTATTTAAGTTTATAATAGCTGCGTCAATTGTGCTGGTTGCAGTTTGGGCAGCCGCCTTCGCGATGGAGCCATGTCAGATTGAGGCCTTTGGAGAAAAGGCCGGTTTCATAGTCAAGAGTCGCTGTATTAAAGATTTCCATGTATTCTGGGGGGATGAAGAACGTGATGGATTCCGTTTTGTATTCGATGAATCCATCGGGCTTTTCCGTGACAGGCTTCAACAACGGGACGGAATTTCGGCAGGATCCGACGGAGCCGTCGAAACGGAGACCTATGGTTTTGGCGGACAATCTTTCCATAAGTCTCATCAAATGATTCATGGCTGCAGGCGTGATGTTCATTTTTTATTGAAAAATCATTTGTCTAAACGATTAACAGGTGTTATGTTAGGAGTATGTAACAAAAACAGGCTCCTAAACAAAAGGGGAGAAGCATGGCAAACGGTATTTTACAAATAGGCGACAGGTTGTCGATACCTGAAAACGAAATACAATACGAATATTGCAGAAGTTCAGGTCCTGGTGGCCAGAATGTAAACAAGACTGACAGCGCAGTGCATTTGCGTTTTGACATCCTCCATTCTCCTTCGCTTCCAGAAGATGTCCGCGTCAAGCTTTTGGCGTTGTGCGGCAACATGGTGAACGATGATGGTGTTCTGGATTTGTTTTCACAGAAATTCCGCCATCAATTGCGGAACAAGTTCGACGTCCGTGAGAAATTGATTGTTTTGCTGATGCGTGCGGCTAAACCAGAACGCAAGCGAATCAAGACGAAACCGACGAAGGCAAGCGTCGAGCGGCGGCTTGAAGAGAAAGCGCAGCATTCCCAACAGAAATCTGAACGGAAAAATAATAAGAGGATTGATTATTGAGTCCTTTTTAACGCAGCGGCGCAGAGTTTTTAGCTTATAGCCGTTATGGATTGGTTGGCTCATCTGCAGACGGTACGGCGAGGTGTGGCGTGATGGCTTCAATCCAGTTTTCAATCTGGTTGCCGCACAGTTTGCAGTGGATTTGATGCAAGTCCTTGAAGAAGAACGGAATGTCCTGTTCGTTTGTGAATCTTGCAAAGAAACCGTAGTTCAAAATATCATCCTTTATAATGAATTTCAGGGAGATGTCGCCTTCTGGGATGTCGAGTTGCACGGCTTCCTGGTCACGTCTGGCGATGTGCCGTGTGACGGGGCCAAAGACATTCTGACCGTTCATTTCGATGGCCAACGTCTTGTCGAAGCCGATATGAAGCGTCAGTTTCTGCGGATAGTAGTTGTGGAAATTGGTAACGGCTTCGACCGTGCAGTTGTCAATGCCACCGAAGGCGTAGTCGATATCGACAAAGCCGTCGGGGTTTGCGGTGATGTCAAGTGGGCCGTTTCCTTTTTCGGAGGGGCCGCCCTGGATGAGCGTAGCTTTCCAGTTGCGGAGGAATGAGATCTCGAAAGATGCTTTCCACAAAATCTTATTGAGTTCGAGCAACTGGTTTTTGCGCGGCACGAAGCCATTGACCTTAAGGTCGTAGAGGTAGTCTTTCTTTAAAGCAAGCAGGATTTGGGCTTGGATACTACGGCATGGATAAAGGCTCTCGGATTCAAATGTTTTTCTAAATGGCTCGAAATCGGTGCCATGTGAAAGATGCAGCATAATATTGTTGATATAGCCTGTTGTAAGGCGCTGCTTTTCTTCCATAGGCATTTCGCGTTCACGTCTTTCCTGTTCCTTCTTTTCCGGCGTGTCGGGTACGTAGAGGGAGAAATTCCTGATTCTTCCAAAAACATCGGTGCGGAGATGTTGAAGTTTGCGCAAGTAGCAGAGGGCAAGTTGGTTATGGGTTGCGCGGATAATTTGCTCATACGTCGGGAAGCCATTTGGAGAGACTTCCTGGAAAGGTTCGGGCCATGATGGCAGCGGCAGAATTTGATGACGTTCTCCGGGAGACTTGATGATGTATTCGTCGGTTAATTCGAGGACTTCTTTGAATAAGGGAATGGCGACATCGTCCAAATAAGCTTTCGGGACGGGGGAAAGGGCTTGCATGGCGGAAAGGAACTCGATGATCGGATCGCCGGGGAAACGTTCGCGTAGTTCCTCTGTCAGCTTCAAATGGACTTTTGTATGGGCGAAGCGGGCGTTGTTAGCTGCATGGTTCAGATAGAAATGCAGCAGGTCGAGACCATCAAGTTTTTCCTGCGACTTTTCATAGCGTTGTCTCAGAATGTCGAAGCACTGCTCGTATTTCTTATATTTATAATAGACAAGAGCGAGCGCTAGGGAAGTTGAGCTGGTATCGGTTCCTAAATAAAGGGCCTTGTTGTAGAGTTCGACGGCTTTCGCATAGACCTCATCGGGGAAATATGTGATGAACGTATCGGGGGAGAATGCGGGAGTTGCGGCGAGAAGACGTGGCGGGACGGCTTTCAGGAGCCTTTCCAGCTTGTCGGGATCAAGAATAGCGAACTGCTTGGCGGCGAGGAGGATAAGATTTACATCATCGTCATATTCGCCTTCAGCAAGAAGGAATTCAATGGCGGATTGCTCAGGCTGGTTGAGAGCGGCATACATTTGCGCAAGTTCGCGATGGCGAAGCTTTTGTATCTTTGCGATGTCATGCAGATCGTCATCTAGCAACAGGTTAGCCGGCGATTCCTTCGTAGTATGCTTCGAATAATAGAAATATTTGGATACGTGCTCTGTGGGGGAATCCTGTTCGCCGAGAAGTCCGCCAAGGATGTTCCATTCGCTGTAAAGGTCATCGGTTTCGACTTTCGAATAGAACGGGAAGAATCGTTTCTTGCGGCTCCAGGATGTGCGTGTATTTCCGTAAAGGCCGAAGAATGCAGATTTTGAGCCGTATCCGATATAGTCCGTACGTTTAGTTGAAACGGCTCCTGAAAGCACACGTTGTTTTTGAAAACTATCTGAAATCAAGTTATAGTAAATCAAGCCGCAGCCGACCGTTGTCTTACTGGAGCCATCCTGTTCATTGGCGTAGAATGAATAGAACGGGAAGAGCCAACTGCTTGAAGAAACATGATTGGTTATATTGTCCACATCTCTGATGGACTGATGGCGCTGCCTGTAAATCGGCAACCAACGGTGTGGAACGGCCATGGTATTGGTTTCAATGGTGTTGCCATTTGGAAGCGGGATTGTCGTGTTGTCCGTAGAAACGGGAGGAATGGCGCTGGTTGTGCGCTTATGGTTTGGTTTTAAGGTCTTTGCGTAGAATGGGAAAATGTGCCAGTAGGAGGAGGTAATCGGTGCGTCGGCTCCAGGCTTGACGCTGCTGGATTTGTAGTAGAGACCTGCTGCCGCAAAGCCCTTGCTTTGGGCCGAGCCGTCAGCATGGGACGTAGTTTTGAAATAGCCCAACGCGAGTGGGAAGGTCTTCGTCTTGACGACGGTTTCGTCATTTGGCGTGGAATGTGATTTGCCGTAGAACGGGAAGATCATCTTGTATTCGGAGTTCAGATTGTATTTTGCATACCAGAATGGAAGCAAGAAAGATATGCGGCGTGTGAAATCATTTGGGTCTTCATCTTCATAAATAGTTACTGGATACTTATTTGAATCGAATTTCGACTGAAGTGGAATCTGCCGTTCGAATTTACCTGCGATAATTCCGATCCACCAGTTGCGGCGCGTATGTTCTTCTTTTGCATGATAGAACAGAGGAATCACGCTGTCCGTGCGGCCAATGCTCTTTCCACGGCGCGTCAGCAAACGATAGTATGGAATCAGCCAGAAGACGTTTTTCTCCGAGTCGTCGAGTGAATAGGGAACGGCACCGATGGAATGTCTGTGGCTGTTCAGATAAAATGGGAAGGAATAGAAATATTTCTGACTATAGCCGACGTATTCGGGAATTTTCAGGTCAGCGTTGCCCCAACCCGTCAGCAGGAGGAAACTGCTTTCACGGCCTTCCGCATTCTTGTTTTTTGCATAGCGGGTATAGAAGGGGAAGAGGTAGAAGGAACGTTGGTCCACGAGAATCTTCGGCGTACGGCCTTCCGTCCAAAGTTTCCGTGATTGGTGGTAGAGAAGGGGAACGCCTCTGACACGCCTTGTATATGTGTCGAGATTGTTCTGATTTCTGGATAACATGAAGATGTTTTGGATGATGTCATCGGGGATCTCTACTTTTTGGGAAGATAGGCTTCTGACTGGTTCGCGTTTAAAATACGAATAATACGGCAAGAGCCAGCGAAAATCGTATTCCGTAGGTATTTGCTTGACATCATGGAGGTCGGGGGCGTCTGTGATTTCATATCCATCCATGTGGAAATACAGGGGAAGATATAAATCAAAATTTCTGTTGAGGATTTTGACGCCTGGATCTTCTGCTAATTCTTGGAAATTTTCGGGTGCCTTTGTCGGTTTGACGACATGATGCCGGACAGACGAGAAGGCGGGGAAGAGGAAGAAGATGTCATTGCGGATGATGTTGCCGTTGGCGTAGTAAAGATAGTTTTCGCGTTTTCGGAAAGACAGCGGGAAGATGCCGATGTCTTCAACTTGTGCGAGGCCTTCGGGGGCGATTTTATCGTGATACCAGCGGTAGAGCAGGGTGATGAAGGCGCGTTCATGGACCGTGTGCATGTTGGTGCCAAACTTACCTTCTGCAAGTTCTTCATCTCTATTGAAATAGAAGAGCGGGAACAGGAGGTGCGAGTAACCGTTGTATCCTCTATTGCGAGCCCATTTCGTCCAGACGATCGGGAAGAGAAAATGATTATGGTAGCCAGTGCCCCAGTAGTTATGGTTGAGGATGAGGATGTTAAGATGCTGGCCGTCAGCTTCTTCCTGTTTGTAATACCACCATAGTGGGAAGACGACATTCTGGCGGCCCGCCCCCTTGACTTTGCTCTGCCAGAGGATTGGGAAAATCCAGTCGTTGTAACCGAATTCCGGATCGGACTGGAAGCCTACCATCGGCCATAGGACATAGGTGTGCTTTGAGAATGCTAATGGATATTTGTTCTGGAAGCTGAGGAACTGGTTTACCTTCTGTTGCGGCGTGACAGTTCTCGTATAGAGCGGCCATAGGATGTGCTTTCGGCTGGCGCCCTTGCTGGTGTATATTTTATAATAGTATATAGGCCACAAAGGGACGGTCTTTGTCGGTCCGTGCCCTTCATATTTGGGAACAGGATCGTCAAAGATGGACGTTTCGGCAAAGACTCCTCCTCCGATGCAAAGGAAGAACACCAGCAAAATAGAGGCAAAACGAATATTCACGGGAATCACGAAAAAACAGAATTAAATGATTATTGGACTTGAGGAGTTTTGATTTCCTCTGCGTCTGGAATAAATTTTTCGCCTGATTTGGGTAGCATCTTTTCAAGATTGTCCGCCAATTCGGGGGAGATTCGTTCGCGGATGGAGCGTTTCGCCATGTCCAAAGAGGTTTTACGCATCTGGTCCCATGGCGGCAGTGCGCGGCGTTTTTCTGTGCCTTCAACGAATTTGGCATATTTGAGATAGAGCTTGTTGGCGATTTCCAGATAGCCTTCGGCCTGCTCCTGGTCGCCGATTGCCAATTGGTAGTAGGCGTTGATCAGATAGCTTTGGACGGCTTTCTGGGCCTCGCTGTGGGAGGCGGATTCCATGTCCGCAGCCAGGCTCTTGAGCACGAAATCATCCAAATCAGGCGCGAACCGCGACTTTGCACCGATGCCATAATGCGGCTCTGCACGACCGATTTTCATGTATTCTACGGCTTTTTTCTTTTCGCCGAAAAGATACAGGGTGACGATGGCGTTTTCAAGGAAATTGCCGTATGCGCCTTTCACGGTGTATTCATTGAAGCCTTCCATGGCTTCCCGATAGCTGGCGTTCGCTGAATCGACAATGCTGACATTGGGCGTCATTTCCAGGAACTTGATGTCAGAATACATATTGTCTGGGTCGGCATTCTTGACATAGACGAGACGTCCGCTTTCGAAAGCGGCTTGTAGCGACTGGAAAATCATGCGTTCGCAGGAGAGTTTCTTGAAATCGCGATCGTTGTCGCGTTCGTGGGACCAACGGTCTATGCCGCGTTCCGCCCAATAAATGGCATGGGCTTCGGGTAGGCGCCAGTCAAGATTTCCAAATTTGTTGTTGATGGCAACGAGCCATTTTGGATCCAGCCTGTATTTGCGGATGATCCATCTGGAGCGGAGGCAGAGCTCCACTTGGTCCGCTATGCCGAGTTCGACGAGTTCTGACTTGAATTCAGGCGGATAGAGGACGGCATGGGTGCGGAATGCGCTCTCCATGTCGTCGAACGTCGCGTATGAATATTTGGCGCAGGCTTTCTTGAGGGCGAAGAACGACTTGTCGCCGATGGCTGCGCGCAGCTTGGCTTCATTGTTCGGAGCCTTGTCGATCAAGTCCCATTTACCGTAGTAGTCGCCGAAAAGGCGGATCATTTCCTTGGCGAATTCGGTCTTGTAGAAGCGGTTTGCGTCATCAAGGTCCTGTCCCATCTTATGCTGGTAGATCCATCCGAGCTGACGGAAGAGCTCAGGATCTCCAGGATTGTATTCAAGTGCTTCGTCCCGAATGAGTTCGATACCGCGTTTGACCCAACGCCAACGGTCTTCGAAGCCAGTGAAGGTCACGGAGACGTTGTAGGCCATGTTCCATGCCAGGAAGGCGTGGGAGGCCGTGTAGCGGGGCTGAAGTTTGACAATCCAGTCCGCCAGCTGCACCATTTCAAAGTAGTTGCCTTCGTCCTGCATTTTGGAGGAACGGAGCCAGAGATAGTCCGCGACGAGTCCGCGGAAGCCGCCCAACGCGACGGATGTGAATGCGACGGCCGGCGGTGCGTTTTCGAGCGGGTCCGTGTCCGTCAGCTTTTCCGTGTAGCGGATTGCGTTCATCCTGCCTTGGACAAATGAAAGCGCGGCCGTTATGACGACAATCGCGGCCAGAAGAATAAGGAAGGATTTGATTTTCGTGTTCATTTTCTAATAACCGCTCCGAGTTCGCGTTTGCTGAAGATCGTAATTCCGAGCCCGATGATGAGGGCCCATCGCAGGAACAGGATGGCGATGCTGCTCACATAAACCATGAACGTGGATTCAAAAACAGAGCCCATGGTTTTGAAGACCTTGTAAATACGCTTGTTGTAAACAAGACGACCTTGTGCGAGGTCCGCTGTCGCATCGAAGTCATCGACGGAGACGACCGTGTATGACACGCCTTTCGCCATGATGTGGAGAGCGTGGTCCGTGAATCCCTTGTATTTGTAGGAACCGTCTTCGTTCCTAAGTGGCGCATCCAAGGCGGCTTGAACGGAAAGTCCGATGAGCAGGTAAGTTACGGCGACGAATGCGGCGACAGGCGTCGAGAAGGCGGCGGAAACTGTGCAACCGAGCGCCGTCAGGAATGCAAGCTGGAGGAGGGCCTGCAGTATGGCGCGGCAGTAGTTGGAGAAGAAGCCAGTTTCCGCGACCAGGAAGATAGGGCCGTCGTTGGGCTGGATGACGTTGACGACGGGTTCTGCAGGGGAGTTGGGGTCTTTCGGCGGATTCAAGTAGCGTAGTGTAATAGAGTTGCCGTCGTTTTTGTCAATCAGCGAAGCGGGAACGGGAAGCTCTTGGAACGTACCGCCTTTGCCAGTCGGAATCTTCGTGTTAATGACATTTCCGTCTTTATCCCTTTCGTCATAGCCAACTGTTATGTAAGGATATGCGACGGCGGCAGGTGCATTTGGATCCTTTATCTGCCAAAGGTAGGTGAGAATCGTCTGATTGGTCGTGGAAGTCGAACCGGAAAAGACTCTGAAATACAGGAAAAGCGTGTCCGATTTAGTCTTTACGTCTTTGAAAATCCACTGTTTGCCGTTGCCTGGCTTGATTTCGCCGCTCTGCTGCTTGACTTGATAGTACAGGAGGTCCTTGGTGGTTTTCGGGTCATGGTCTTTTTTCAGTTCGCCCGCATCCAGACGACGTTTGTACTCCTGCTCAACCATTTCCTTATATGGTTCAGGTTCAGGGAAATACGCCTTTCTTCCAACGCGAATCTCCTTGTCCAGCTTTGTGATTTCCGCCTTGGAAAAGCCGCCGATGCTGACACGGAACTGGATGAGGGCCAAAATGACCGCCGCCGAAACAATCAAAATGACGGCGTGCATGATGAAGATGCCGACCCATTTGCCGCACCACAGAATCCAGCGCGGGCATGGCTTGGCTACGACCAGATGAATGCTGTACTTTTCGATTTCCGACGACAATTGCGAGCATGACAGCCACAGCGTCGTCATGGAAACGAGAGCGACGACGATGCCCAGCGAGTAGGTGATGGAAATCTGCACAAGACTGACGGCCGTACCGTCACCCGATACGGTGAGCGGCAGGAGGAAGACCGCCAGCAGAATCAAAACTGAAAGAACATGGAAGACCTTCGACCGTATGGCCGAACGCATGGTCTGCATGACAATTGCGAGAAATGGTTTCATGAAGATATTTCCAAATGATGATTCACATATATTCTGTCATTATATAGTATAACCGCTTGTCGCGGAATTTTCAATTGTACAGGCAAAAAAATCACGCCTAATGGAGCTAAAATCTTGAATCCCTAAAGGCTCTAGATTTTCTAGAACCACGAATCGTCGATTTCACGACCAAGCAGGTAGAATTTCTTGTCAGGGAACCAGAGGATTCCCTTGCCATCGATGACGGTATAGCTTGTGTAGAAGGAATTGCCGCCTTTACGCGGGGCGAAGAGTTTCGGTTCTGCGAATTGGATGGGCTGCTCGGCTTCTGGATCAAAATGGCCTGCGATGAGATACAAGGGGCCACGCGGTTGGTAGGCATTTGGCAACGATGGATCGAACGTGTTGTGTACCAACGCGAAATACATGCCGCTGGCGGCTTCGCAACCTTTCCAGTCATAAAGCGGGCAAGGCGAACGAGGATGCTTGTAGGGATTGCCGTGCGCGTCTTTCAGGACTTTCACTGCGTCCCATGTAGCTCCGCCATCGCGGCTTTGCGACCACAGCGGCGAACCGCAACTGCTGCGCATCATGGCGAAAAGACGGCCGTCCGGTAGTTTGACGATGGCGGCCTCTTCGGCGGCGGGCTCATAGTCGTTGAGTTTGGGGGCGGTCAATGCGGCGCGGTTCGTCGAAAAATGCGTCAGATGAATCTTTTCGACAGGCGGGTCATCATCAATGTTGTCATATTGCAGGAAATCGATTTTGCAACCGTATCTTTCGTCATACGGGGCTTTTCCGTGACGGGAGACTCCGACGAAGTACCGTCCGTCCCGTCCAAGCCGAAGGGGGCGTTGCCAGTTGCACCAACTTGGGGGGATGAGCGGATCTGCGGGATCATTGTCCATGCGGACGGTCATGGGAACCATCTTCGGGGCCGACCACGTGTCGCCGTCGTCGTCGGAGAATGCGCCGAACATCTGTCCGCAATGTGGTCCTGCGCTGGTAGTCTGTTGATTCCAAAGACAATAGAGACGACCGCTTTTGGCAAGCATCGGCTGTTGCCAGCTCGCAAGCAGACCAGGGTTCTTCTTGTTGTGGGAGCCAGCGAGGATGACGGGCGGCGTCCATGTCCGACCTTTATCCGCACTTTTGGAGAACGCAATATGCTGATCCGTGTCAGCCTCCTTGGACGCCTGCGTCCAAAACGCGAAAAGCATCTGGTTCTGTGGTTTGTAGATGACTTGGAAATGGTCGTTGTAGGTGTCGCCAGGCATGGCGATATTTCGTTTGGCGACAGCCTGCGGTTGTTTTGGGATGAAGACGACATAGTCAGGGCGGTTGATGGCTATGTCGTTGGAATAGCGTTCATTAGGTGTTCCTTTTAGGGAATCGACAACTCTTTGGACGTTTGGCGAGAGCTTCCATGTTTGGTTTTCCATGCTGAATCCCGCGATGATGGCCCACTTGTCCAACGTGAAGCATTCGCCTGCCTGGACATTCTTCTGCCAGATCCGTGTAACATCGCAAGCATTGGAACTGTGCGGCTGAAATGGCTGTATGTCTTCCCTGAGCAAAAATCCAAGTTCTTTCAATTTAGGAGCTTGCGAATATGGTGAACCTTCAAACGGCGTCAAGACCGTCAAGAGTCCGCCGCGCAAGACCTTTATTGGAAGCTTGCCGTCGATTTCAGCCTGGACGAAATCCATGCCACGGATGGCTTCCGGCGGTGCATACATTTGGTAATTGCGATCTGCATATAGGAACGCACCTTCCTCTAGTTTCCCAATGTTATATCCTTCAAATGGTTCCAAAAGTGCAGGGGCGGCTTGCACAAACGGTGCAACGGACAGTAGGAAAAGAAGATGTTTGGTCATGATTCACCTTTTTAGCTTTTTAAATTTTTAGCTTATTAAAGATGTTCTGTGAGTTGCAGGAGAGTAGGAAACAAATGTTCGCTTTGGAACGGTTTGAGCAGGAAAAGCCAACGGCCATAACGGCCGTTGAATTCATCTGCCGCCTTTTCGAGAGCCTGGCGGCGGACGGCGGCGGCTTCATCGGACTCATTCGTGTCTTCCGAATATCTCCGCTGCGATTGCTGCGACGTCTCGGCCGTCATTTGCAATGTCATAAAACCTTGCGGTGTCTTGCCGAAGGACAGGAACATGATGAGACCGTCCTTTCGCGTGACGACGAGCGTCGTCGGCTTATCCTGTCCGCTCTGTTGCGAAGTCGTCTTGCTGGGCAACACATCCAGAATGGAAATTTCCTGAAGCGTTTTGACGACTTGATTGATGGCTTGCGGGCTAGGCATCTGGTCTTCAGGCAGTTGCGTTCGCAACTGGTACTGATTGTGCCTGAACGCGATATGCCATTCAGGAGTACGGCCATTGACAAGCGCGACAGCGGCTGGAGCCTGTAGTTCTGGAATGGCCTTTTCGAGCCATTCCGCTGGCCGTCTATCCACAAAAGGAAAGAGGTATTGAGTTGTGGCAGTTCGCAGGTCGGGCAGGATGACATAGCGTTTCTGTGCCGTATTGTCATGATTTTCAATCATTTCACCAAGTGCGTAAACCGCCAGGGCATTGCCGTCGAGGTCGCAGAGTTCAAGCGATGCGCCGTTAGGCTGCGGCGGGAAGCCGGCCTCTTGGCGAAGTGCGTCGGAAAGTGTCAGCGTGCGAGCATTTTCGGAGCAAAGTGCGAAGATGAGCGTGTCGATGTCTTCGCGATGGGCGAAGAAATCGTCTTTTTCTTTGATGCGCCATCCTTCTGGCGAACGATGGATGGTCGTGATGCCGTGGCTGTTGCGGATGACGAGGCTACCGAGTGTTTCGGCGTTGAAATTAGGGGCCAGCAACGGGACATCTTCATGGATTTCCGTCTGGAACTGCTTGGGCTTCATGGCAATATGGAAAATGATGGCCAACATCAGAAGGGCAACGGCCATATAGAATGAAATATATATGTTTTTCTTTGTCATCGTATTCCTCCTTCAGCGCCGCTTCCAGGCGAAGACGCAGCCAGCCAAAGCCAATAGCGTCGGGACAATGAGTAGATTGGCGAGAATGATGCGGAACTGAAGCGTTTCGATGTTCTTGCGGAAATAGGAGCGCAGGTTGCGCAATTGTCGGTTGGATTCGGCGATTTGGCGTTTGAGTTTGACGAACTCCTCGCGCTGCGCGGCGGAGAGCAATGTCGAACCGCTCTGCTGGCGGGCTTTCTCCATGTTCATCAGTCTTGAACGCGCCTCGCGATATTCCTTCTCAAAAGCTTCCAACCGCTCCTGATATTGGCGTTCGCCGGCGGCCTCCATGTCCTGCAATTTTGTCAATGGACGTTGTATATTGGCTCTGTTTCGGATGTTAGACAAACTGTCGCCGCCGACAAGATTGTCCAAGATATTAAGCAGGAATTGGATGTTATGGTTGCCGCGCTGCACGGACATGGCGTCATGAAGCCAATCCGCGTCGCCGACAAGAATCACCGTGGATTTCTTCGGAGGATTCTGCGTCTGGCCGTATGGGGAGGGGAGGACGCCCTCCAAACGGACGGCAAGCGGGAATGTCTTGTTCTGCGGCTTGAAATCTGTCATGACATCCTGCGCGGAACGGAAGGTCAAAGAAGAGAGAAGCGGCTGGGCCTGCTGGCTGGAATTGATGAGAGGAGTTACTGTAAGTCCTTGAATCGGAGTCATTGAGAAAACGCCAGCCTTGAAGAATTCGAGTGTTGACAAAGCGGTTGTGATACGGTCGCCCGTGAATTGCGCGGGCGTGATGGTCAGCCAGTCCAGATGGCGGACAGTGGCTCCCTTGCTGTTTAGAAGAATGGTGGCCAATTCCGTGTCAACCAATACCTTGTCATCCGTGAACTGGATTCCCCAGGCATCCGTCAACGGCTTGATGGAAGACGATTCGCAGGGCGCGTATTTTAGGTTGCCGTGGCGGTTGTTCATTTGTGTCCAGCAGACGGGATCGAGAAAAGCGGCAAGTGGACGGCCTGACTGGATGAAGGCGTCGATAGCCTTCAGTGTGTTTTCTGGAAGTTGTTCTGGCTGAGCAAGAAGCAGAACGTCCGTTTCGTCTGGTATCCTCTCGCAGTTCCATGGGAGCGGCATAAGGTCGAAATTGTTGTTTTTCAATTCTTCGACGAGAGCCCACGGCTGTGTGGCGCGTTGGTTGGCGACATCGACTCCGCCTAGAATCTTCATGGGACTGATGATGGCGATGGAGGCGCGTTTTCGTGGCGTGAGCTTTGCAAGACCACGAGTCAAATCGTATTCCAGAAATGTCGCGCGAGTGGGCTCCAAATACGGGATGACGATACTCTTACGTGCTGTTTGGGAAAGACTTACGCCGATATATAAACGGCTTTCGATGTTGGTGGGTGAAATCTGTTGCGGTAGGACGCCCGCTTCGACGGCCGCTTCCTCCTGTGGCGAATCCGCTTCCGGCACAATGCGGTTTACAATGACCATGTTTTTTGAACGCCGCTGGTATTCCGTCAGTAAATCGTCGATTCGACGGATGTGCGATTTGAATGCGGCGGGCAGGCCAGGCAGTTCAGGCGTGCGGTAGAAATCGATGGTGACAGGGCGGTCCAATTCATCCAGAACTTGTCGCGTGGATTCCGAAAGCGTGAACAGTCTGTCAGCCGTGCAGTCAAGCGTCAAATTGAAATACGAACAAATGCTGTTCAAGGAAAAGACGGAGACGCAGATAAGTAGCGATTGGATAACAGGATGTGAGAGCCGCTTCGCAAATGCGCCCCATGATTCATCGACGATGAGACCGCGCTGCATTTCGATGGCCGCCTGGTTTAGCCGCAGGGCGATGACGGCGATTGACAGGAAATAGAGGATGTCCTGCAAATCCAAGATGCCGCGTTGGAAATTTTCCAGATGCGGGATGACGCTGAATTTTGCGACAAAAGAGGCGGTTTCTGGATTCAGGCCCCATTTGGAGAGGAACAGCGACGTCGGCCCATGCCCGCCCAAGACGAGAAGCAGGCAGATGGCGATGGAAAACACGAAGCTTATGACTTGGTTTTTCGTGCAGGCGGATGCCAATGAACAAAGCGACAAGAATGCTCCCGCCAACAGGAAGCCGCCTAGATAACCTGTCAACATCGCGCCAATGTCAGGCGAGCCGAGCCACGCGACGGTGATGGGCAGCGGAAATGTCAACAACAGCCCGATTCCAAGAAAAATCCATCCTGCGAGGAATTTGCCAAGAACTGCCTGGAAAGGCGTAACTGGCATGGTCATAAGGATTTCCACCGTCCCCTGGCGACGTTCCTCCGCCCAAAGTCTCATACCCGCCGCTGGCACGAACAACAGATAAAGCCAAGGCAGCCAAAAGAACAGTGTTCTCAAGGAGGCTTCGTTGAATGTGAAGAAATCGCCGACCAGAAACGTGGCGATGGTTGACATTGCAAGAAACGCAATGAGAAAGACGTAGGCAATCGGCGTACAGAAATAGCCGCGTAGCTCTCGTTTGGCGATGGAAATGACTGGTTTCATAGGCGGTCACGCCGTAACGGCGGTCAATTTTCTGAAAATCTCAAACAGATGCCCTTTGACATCCGCAATCGGCTTGTCCAGAACAAGTTTTCCCTTGTTGATGACGACGACGCGTGTGCAGACATCTTCGACTTCGTCCAGAAGGTGCGTGGAGATGAGAATGGCTTTGTCGCGGCCCATCTCCTTGATCATGCGGCGCATTTCGAATTTCTGGTTTGGGTCCAGGCCGTCTGTCGGTTCGTCCAGCAGGAGGGCAGGTGGATTGTGGACAAGTGCCTGCGCGAAGCACGCCCTGTGCGAATATCCTTTGGAAAGGGTTCCGATGACCTGTCTTCTGACATTCTGCAACTGACAAAGTTCCAATGCCTTTTCGACGGCTTCCTTTCGTTCAGTAGCCGTCAGACCGTGCATTTCCGCACAGAAATCGAGAAAATCCGCAACGGTCATTTCCTGATAAAGCGGAGCGTTTTCAGGTAGATAGCCAAATTGCCTGCGAGCTTCGATTGGATGCAGAGCGACATCCAGGCCGTTGACGAAAGCGTGCCCTGACGTAGGGGCGATGAATCCCGTCATCATGCGCATGGTCGTCGATTTTCCTGCACCATTCGGGCCGAGGAAGCCGAGCACTTCCCCCGGCTTGACGTCGAAGGAGACGTTGTCCACGGCAAGTCTCGCCCCGAATGTTTTTTTCAATGACTCTGCTTTCAGCATATTGTAATAAGGTAGGAAAATGTGTGTAATCAATGGACGTCCAGTCACTCGGAAATGCTATCGTCCTTTACCAAACGTGCAAAGCTGACCGCACGAATGCCGAATGTACGTGTTTTCAAGAGCTTCCAGCAGGAAGCAGGGAACCAGTCGAATGGTGCGCGGACGGCGTGTTCCAAGACGAGCAGACAGTCGTCCGCAGCCAATTCGCGCCATTGCGGACTGGCAACGAGCTGTGGGCCTCCGAAAACGCCTTCCGGCTGATGGTATGGCGGGTCTGCGAGCACGAGATTGATTTTTCCTGCAACGGAACTGAGCAATCGTGCAAACTGCGAGACATCGCCTCTGATGATTTCATACGAATTTGGTATCATCCTGTCTCCCATGGATTTGGCTACGGCCACGTAGTTCTGGGCGATGCAGGCGGCGGGAATGGGATTGAGTTCGATTGATTTGACGCATGATGCGCCACGGCTAAGCGCTTCCAGCCCAAGGGCTCCCGTTCCTGAAAAAAGGTCGGCGACGACCATGCCGGTGATATCGCCTAGCATGGAGAACAGCGTCTCCTTCACCCTGTCCTCCGTTGGGCGGACGTCCAGTCCTGGCGGAGCGATTAATTTGATGCCTCTGGCAAGGCCGCCGATGATTCTCATGATGGTTCAATTCTGGTTTATGTAATTGGGAGTACGTGTGTTGCAATGCGGACAATGTGGATTGAGCGTATGCCGTTCAATCATATAGACATGCTTGCATTTATGGCAACGAACAAGTTGCACACGGGATAGTGTCCAGGCGATTTTCCGTTCGCGCAAGATGTTGACGATATATCCCGTGAAGGCTATAGCGATGATGAGAAATGTGTATCCGAGAAGCCAGTCAGCCATGATATTACGTAAGTTAAGGTGGGAAGCAGATCAGAAATGCCAGTCAATGACCAGTGTGAGCGGTTTGTCGGGGCCGTAGCCTGGAGCGAGCGGCAGCCGTCCAGCCTTGGCGAGCGCGAGCCGGACGGCATTTAAGGCGACCATGTCCAATTCTGCGTTGCCGCAGGAACGGCGCACGATGACGCGCGGAGTAGGCAGGAGGCTTGACGGCGCGATTTCGATTGTCGTGGATTGTTCGGGAATGCCGTGTCCGATTGCCAACGTCTGCTGGTTGACGTCGCTTTCAGGAGGATTCTTCAAAAGCCGTCCGTCTTCGGAACGCCAGAAAACGCCGTGCGGAGGGATGATCGGCGGAGCCGTCGGCAACGTAATCGTCGTCGTTTTGTTCCAATTTGCGGAAATCAACTGTTCCAATGAAGCGACGTCGATAGACAGCGGAATATTGGGCGAAGGGGGAGGGGGAAGTTCCGCCCGTTCTTCCTTTATTGGTTCAACCTCTTTCTTGTCAATTGGTTGTGTTGGCGGGATGAATTGGCTGAAGCCCAGTTTGGCGTTGGGGAGAATCAAAAGGGTGGGATCATTTATCTCCGTCCAGGCATAGATTGCCTTGATGGAATCAGGCATCGACTCGTCGGATGCGGGCAGGCTGACGGCCTGTGTCGTTTCGCCAAAATCCAGCTCCTGGCTGGGCGGCGGCGGATTTCCCTTCATCAATGCAAACGGGACATGGATTGCCAGCGTGGCGACGACGGCCAGGCAGAGACGAAGCCAAAACTCAAGAAGCGGATTGTACTGCTTCTTGGCATCTTCGGATTTGGTTCTCTTTTTGGCTTTTACGACGTTCATGATGGCTTACGGCTCGTCCATGATGTTGACTTCCGGAACGGGATTGCCTTTTTCAATGTCCGTGACCAGGAAGATACCCAGATTTTTGGAACGTGCCAACGTAATGACTTTGTTGATGGTTTCGTAAGTGATGTCTTTGTCGGCACGTAGGACGATGGTCGGCTTGCGGGTCGGAGCGTCTGGCGTGTTTTCCAGATTGTGCCGATTGTTAAATGCTTGGGCGGATTCGAGGACGCGTTCACCAAGCTCCTGTTCAAGGCCATGCCAATCTAACTCCTTTTCCTGGAAGAAGATCTGACCTGAATGCGTGATGGTGATGATGAGCTTGTCCGCTTCCTGCAATTTGGCGGTGGCGGCCTTGGGAAGATTCAATGCCGACTCCAATTTGGTGCCAGGCCAGAACACGACGCTGTTGCTGATCAGAAAGAAGACGAGCAGGATGAAAAACACATCCAGCAAGGCAATCCATGGATATTGGCCCGCCTCATATTCGATTTTTGTTTGCCAGTGAATCATGCGTCTTCCGTCTCCGATGATTTGGCGGTGGCCTCTTGGATTTCCTGCTTCCCATTGCCAGATTTCGGCTTCTTATTAATTAGGTAGAAGCTGAGCATTTCCGCAGCTCCTTTTTCCATGTCCGACACGATTTTTTCAAGCTTGACGGAGAGCACGAAGGAAAAGAGGTGGACGGCCATTGCGACAATCAGTCCGAGCGCGGTTGTCAGCAAAGCGGATTTGACGTCTCCCGCCAGTTCCGTCGTAGGGACGAAATGCCCTTGCAGACTGATTTTGTCAAAGATGCTCATCAGGCTGAGCAGCGTGCCAAGCAGACCGAGAATCGGCGCGATGTTGCCTAGGCAGGCAAGCAACTTGAGGCCGCGGCGGAGATTGGGAAGCTCCGTCATGAAGGCTTCGTCAGCAGCCTTGCGTGCGTATTCCTCGCCTTGGCCGATGTTTGTGATGACCGCACGGACAACGGCAGAAAGCGGGTACGGCTTGCTGTCGCAGATGCTGACCGCCTCCGCGATTTTGCCGCTTCGCACGATGTTGAAAAGCCCCCTGAGGAACTCATGCGTGTCTATTTGCGAGCGGTAATAGAATAAGTATCGTTCTAGGAAGATGATACAGGAGAGAATGAGCAGGGCGAGCATCAGGTAAATGACCGGTCCGCCTTCATTGAGCAGTTGTTGTGCGTAGTTCATCGTTTATTTCATCCATTTTTTACTGGCAGTTTAAGTCATTTTATAATTTAGCACACGTAATCCCGTTATGCCATAATTCTTGAAAAAAAGACGAAAATGCCCTTCAAAACGATGACATCCTCCCTATCATGATGAAAAAATTAGAAAAAAACAAGATTTTTTTTGAGGCTTAACAATAAAAACTCAAATTATCATAATTAAATCATGATATAGATAATGAATTTTCATAATATATGATATGAAAAATACGTAAAACTTATCATTTTTTATAAAAGAAAATTAAATTATCATTAAATGAATCATAAAATAATTATGATAATAGATAAATTTCATGATAATTCATCTTTGAGGTTTTATATTACATCTCAATCAATCAACTGGGATGAATTTCAAGAAAAAGGAGCATTATGTCAGAAGCAAAAGAGAAAAAAGCGGTTTCGGAGAAGAAACGGAACCATCATCGTGTGGTGATCACGGAGGAAATGCGCAATGCGATGCAGGAGAAACGCAAATCACTTGGGCTGTCTTTCGCGGGCGTGGCGCAATTCATAGGCGTCCATTGGTCAACATACCGCAAATGGGAAAACGGCGAGACGACCAAATTCACGAGGGAGATTGAACGTCGTGTGAAGCATTTTCTGGACTCTCCGAAACCGGTAATGGAATATATTACTGAGGAAGAAGATGATGGCAAACGGCTTGAAAGGCTGATTCATCGTCTTCGCAGCATCTACCGTATGTGCCAGAAAGAAGAAACGCTGCGTGAAAAGCTGACGACGCGTCTGGAACACATTCTGGATGAAATCTTAGGGATGTATTCGCAGACGATGTGATTTTTTTCTAGAATCCCTAGAAAAAAGAAGCCCCAACCATCTTAATGGTTGGGGCTTCTTTGGGGTAGCTTTTAGCTTTAGACTTTCAGCATTAAGCTGTTACATATTACCAAGGGCGCAGAGCAGGACGCCTGCGGCGACGGCGGAGCCGATGACGCCGGAGACGTTCGGGCCCATGGCGTGCATGAGCAGGAAATTCTGCGGGTCTTCTTCAAGACAGATCTGGTTGACGACGCGTGCCGCCATCGGAACGGCGGAGACACCTGCCGCGCCAATCATCGGATTGACCTTTCCGCCTGTGAGCTTGCACATGATCTTGCCGAAGATCACACCGCCCGCCGTGCCGATGCTGAAAGCAATCAGACCGAGGAGCAGGATGCCCAGGGTGTTCAGGTTGAGGAACTTGTCTGCGGACAGTTTGGAGCCGACGGACAAGCCGAGGAAGATGGTGACGATGTTGCACAGCGCGTTCTGAGCGGTTTCGCTCAAGCGATCCGTGCACATGCATTCTTTCAAAACATTGCCCAGCATGAGCATGGAGATCAGCGGGGCGGCGGACGGGAGGAGCAGGCAGCAAAGCATGACGATGATCAGCGGGAAGACGACCTTTTCCAATTTCGTGACCTTGCGGAGCGTGGTCATGCGGATGAGGCGTTCCTGCTTGGACGTCAAAGCGCGGATGATCGGCGGCTGGATGATCGGCACCAACGCCATGTAGGAGTAAGCCGCCACGGCAATGGAGCCTAACAAATTAGGCGCTAGTTTGGAGGAGAGGAAGATGGCCGTCGGGCCGTCGGCGCCGCCGATGATGCCGATGGAGGCGGCGTCCTTCAGCGTGAAATTGATGCCAGGCACGTATTTGCTGAGCAGGACGGCGCCGAAGAGGGCGCCGAAGATGCCGAGCTGGGCGGCCGCGCCGAGCAGGGCGGTCCAGGGATTCGCGATCAGCGGGGCGAAATCCGTCATGGCGCCGATGCCCAGGAAGATGAGCAGCGGGTAGATGCCGTAGTCAACGCCTTTGAAAAGAATGCCGAGGATGCCGTCCGGTGTGGCGATGCCCGCCAGCGGGATGTTGCTCATGATGGCGCCGTAGCCGATCGGAACCAGCAGCAAGGGTTCAAATCCCTTGAAGATAGCAAGATACAGCAGGACGAAACCGACGCAGATCATCAGCAGGCGGCCGATGCCGAGCGTCCAGTCTTCGCCGGTGCGGACGATGAATTCATAGATGCCCGTGCTCTGCCAAAGCCGCCTGAACATATCGCCGAAACTCATGCCGGCATTGTCGCTCGGGAGGACTGAATCATCCAACAGGACGGCGGGGCGGAAGGTGAACATGATGTCGCCATCATGGATTTCTTGACCTTCATGAATCTTGATGTCGATAATGGTGGCGGCGATACCGGCCTCAATATGAGCCTTGGAGCGGTTTAGTTCAGGATAGTTTTTTTCACCACCTTCAGCATCTTTGATGTGTTTTACGGGATGGATGTTGAGAATGACCAGCGGACGTCCAGGCTGGATGTTCTTGCCTGGTTCTATCGAAATCTGCTCGATAGTTGCGCTGCTCATCCACCTGTATTTGACTTTGCAGATGCCATCTTCACCTTGTTCGACTTCATAGACGGTATTGAAGACACGCTGCTGGATATTTCCCATCTGGGGCAGTTTTTTGAGTTGTTCATGTCGATCAAGAGGCGTCGGCGCGACAAAATCGTCGTCCGTCGCATGAACGACGCCGATGGTCATGGCAAACATGGCTATTATCAATGATCCAAGTAATCTTTTCATTTTGGTTGTTACCTCCAATTGGATTTGGTGACACGCGGAAGAAATTACGCGGATCGCTTAAATATGTGCCACAACATCGCCTGTGTTGACGACATCGCCAGCGTTGACGTCGATGGAGACAACCGTTCCTGCTGCTGGGGCCGTGATGTTCTGTTCCATCTTCATGGCTTCGATGACAATCAGCACGTCGCCTTCCTTGACTGCCTGGCCAACGGACGCTTCGATGCGCAGAATCTTGCCAGGCATTGGCGCGGTGACTTCCTTGCCGGAAGCGGCTCCGCCTGCGGCGGGGGCTGCTGCGGCGGCGGGTGCTGCGGCAGCAGCGCCTTCAGCAAGACTGACGGAGAACGGCTTGCCGTTGACGGCGACCGTCGTGTCGTTTGTGACATCGACGCGGTAGGGCTTGCCGTTGATGGTGACGGTATAGACGGCGGGGCCGCTGGTCTTCGCGGCGGCGGCCTTCGCGGCGGGCTTTTCCTCCTTGAAGCGGACACCCATTGGGCGATTGCCTTTCAGGAAATCGATGCCCTTGTCTTCGCAGCAGGCGGCGATGAAGACGTTTTCATCCGTCACTTCAATGCCTTCCGTGCGGAGGCGCTCTTCATAGTATGGACGATTGTATTTCGGATCCTTGTCCTTCAGTTCACGGGCGTTTTCCGTTGTCGGCTGGAGGCCGAGCTGTTCGGAGGCCAACTTGACGATTTCGGGATCAGGCGTTCCGGGCGTCTTGCCGAAATAGCCGAGAACCATCTTGCCGTATCCGGCCGTGATCTTCTTCCATGGGCCTTGGAAGACGTTCGCAAATGCCTGCTGGAAATAGAATTGCGAAACAGGCGTGACGGATGTGCCGTAGCCGCCTTTTTCGACGACTTCGCGCATGGCGTTGATGATTTCGGGGAAGCGGTCCAGGCAGTTGTTGTCACGCATCATCTGCGTGTTGGCCGTCAAGGCGCCGCCAGGCATCGGCGACAATGTGATGCGCTGGTTGGTGGTCTTCGCTTCGGGCGGAAGCATGTATTTGTCCATGCAGTTCTCAAAGACCTCTTCAGCCTTGAGAATCTTCGCATAGTCGATGTCGAGCGTGTAATCCGTGCCTTTGAAGGCATGCCACATGGTCAGGATGTCGGGCTGGCCGGTGCCGCCGGACATGGGGCTCATGGACAGGTCGATGATTTCCGCTCCGGCTTCAACTGCGGCCATGTAGCAGGCGACGCCCATGTCGGCAGTATCATGCGTATGGACGTGGATGGGGCAGTCCTTGCGGCCTGCGGCGTCCAGCATTTCGCGGCAGCGCTTGACGGTTTCGCGCAACGTGGAAGGAGTGCAGGTGCCGGATGCGTCTTTGAAGCACAGGGAATGGAATTTCATGGAGGAGGCGAGAATCTGCTCGAGAATGTCGCAGTAGAATTTCGCGGAGTGGGGGTAGGTGTCCTTCACGCCCGGAGGAAGAGCCATCAACGTGATGGTCGCTTCATGCTTCAAGCCTGCGTTATAGACGCAGTTGCCGGAATATTCGAGATTGCGGATGTCGTTCAACGCATCGAAGTTACGGACGGTTGTGACACCATGTTTCTTGAACATCTTCGCATGCAGGTCAATCATTTCGGATGACTGGGCGTCCAAGCCGACGACATTGACGCCACGGGCCAGCGACTGGAGGTTGACATCCGGACCGACTGTCTTGCGGATTTCGTCCATCATATCAAAGGCGTTTTCGCCACAGTAGAAGAAGGGGCTCTGGAAACGCGCTCCGCCGGCTACTTCAAAATACGTCGTGCCGGCTTCCATCGCGGCACTGATGGCCGGCAGGAAATCCTTTGAAAGCACGCGGGCGCCGATGACGGATTGGAAACCGTCACGGAAGGAGGTGTCCATGAATCTGATTTTTTTCATTTTTTTCGTTGTTCCTGTTTTTGAGGTGATATTTGCAATTAGTGTAATAATTTATTACTTTCTGCAACTCAGTCACTTGCCAGAATGCTTGACGAGAGCCATGGCGATGGCGGCGGCGATTTCGTCGTCATTGCTGGAAGCTGCTGCGGCTGGCTTTGCGGCTGGCTTGGCTTTCTTAGGCTCTGGCTCCGGCATCAGATATGCGAATTTTGCGCTGACTTTGGAGCTGATGTTCGTGCAGATGATCAGGACGAAAAGGAACACAAACGTGGTTCCCATGCCCATGATCAAAAGGATGAAGCTGCTTAATAACATGTTGTCGTCCTCTGGTGGTTGCGGGATTTGCATCCCAATACATGGATATTAAAAAGTCAAATCTATAAATATAGTATGCAATTGTCATTTTTCCACTTGCGAGACACTAACGATGTGCGGCTTGTGAAAAGGCGACGACTTTCATTGACGACAGACGGACGGCTGTCATTTATCCAGAATGGCGATTTCGCGGCGGAGGACCGTCAACATGATGTTATTGTCTAACGTGTTTGGTTCCAAGAAGCTACCGTCTGTGAAATCATTCCAAGACTGGATGCAGATGATATCCGCCTTCTCTTGGAAAGCTTTCCTAAGGCGGTTTGCGAAATTCCGCCCCTTGCCGCGCGGCAAGCTCCATGTCCCTTGCCGCGACAAAGCGGAATTTTCAGAATTGTCAACCGCCGCATGGCAGTCGCCCGCTTTCACCCAGATAAAACCGTCAAATGGGGCAGGGTGGTCGAAATTGGCTCCCATGGGTGGCACAGTCCAGTCATGGCCGATGTGGCGGATGCAGAAATTGGAGCTTGCCATGCCATTGTTGCGGACAAGACGGATGGATTTATTGAAGGCCAACACGGGTCTGCTATGAAGCCGCAAAGTGCATTGAAAATCTGCAAGTCCTTTTCTTTTAATAAATTGTGCAGCATTATCCGTGCTGATTTCGTTGTTGCCATCTAACACGAGGACTATGCGGAACACAGGTTGTCTTGCGGATGCCAGCTCATAAAAATGACGAATCCGCTCGAAACGGATGGCATCTGCAAGGTCTTCTGGCTTGACGAAAAGCAGAACGCCGTCTAGACCTGCTTCCTGCATTCTCTGCAAATCACGTTCCATTCGATTGTTAGACCATCCATCATAGCCTGGAAGCGGACGGACGGGCGCTTCGACAGTCGTCGTGAACGAAGGGTAGGGGTGATAGACCGCCAGAATCAACGGCTTTTCCTTTCCCTTGTATGGATTCTCCCGAAGCTCTGGCACTTGTTCTTCGGATACGATGACCGTCACGCAAGACGCGGCCAAAAGAACCAACGATATATATAATACATTATTAATAAATGACTTAAATTTCATTTTTCAATCCTTTTCGTCTTGGAATTCATCGGCATTTACACGCTTTTCAAAGCGCGGGCAGTCGTCCATCGGCTCCACATTCTTGCCCGTTAATGCGCAACGTCCGCCAAATGGATGCTTTACATAATGACGGCAGTCGCGGCAAAAACGCTTCGCGGCGGTGTGAAGTTCATCTAGAAAAGCAGCTTGAGTCTTGTCAATGGAAGGCTTTTTCGCGCCAAGAAGGTTTTCCAAAGCCGACAACGACGGATTGGCGGCTTTGGGTGCTTTTTCTTCCGTGGAATCAGTTTCTTCAGGAATTCTGGCATGGCAAAAGGCACATGCCAAATATTCTTCGACGACAGTGAATCCGTCCATCCGACGTTCCAATTTAGCGATGGACGTCGAATGACAATGCTGACAGAAAAATCGTTGGCCTGGCTTCATGGAAATCATCCTGTGGTGTCATGTATCTGAAACAATGCAATAAAGATAATGCCGACGAGGGAGTCTGTCAATTGACAAATAGTGGAAAAATAGGGGGACTTTTCAGGCGTCATATTATGTCGCATAATATAGATTATGTTCAATTCAGCCAGCGCAAAAAAAGCGGAGGATAAAATACAACTATTTGAACCTCCGTTAATTAAGCTATGGCACCTTTGCCTGTTAATAACTTTGTGATTTTTCGCTTATACTCAAATCCCAGTTTTTTTGTCCATGACGCGATTTGATTTGTCACCATGCGTCATACCCACTATATTTAATGAAAAGCCATTTCTCGTCGAAGCAATCTTGGCCTTTGTCTCAGTCTCTGCATTCTTCAGACGATGTCTGGAGATAATGGCATCCAGTTCTTAAAGGAAATTGAATTTTCATGTCAAGGCGGCTTGACAATAAAATCCTATACCTTAATTAATATGTTCAACATTGGCGCGTTTTCAAATGCTCTTTATAAACATCAATGTGCGGAAGGCTTGCTGCTGAACGATACGTGTTTTGGCTCTGGCAAGGCGTTCATTCGGAAAGAGACTTCCGACCTGCTCCATTATATTATCATCCTGCTTTAATAACATATTTTCCAATCTATTGTTCTATTGTGGCTTGATTTCGATGACAAAAGAGTCTGTAAAATCATTCCTAATCGGCAAGATCAGTGGATTCTTGGCTTTTATGTTAAATATTAAAGATTGTATGTTGATTTTGTTTGTGTTATAAGTATATTCATTATTATTCATGAATAGCATGATTTTAAATGATATTTCGTTATTATTCATATATGATATTATATCTTCTTAAAAAGGAGGACTTATGAAAGCTAGAAATTTTGGCCTTTCCCTGTTGCTGGCAGGAGCATTGTCCGCCGAAACTGCCGTTGATTTGATCAATGGCGACTTCGAAAAGAACGGCGGTTGGGATTATGACAAGATGTCGGTTTTCACGACTGAAGCAGTACATGGAGGAAAATACGGCCTTCGGATTGTCGATGACTCAACGACGGCAGGCTCCTCCTGCCGTTCCACCGCCATGCCGGTCACCGCGGAAAGGAGCTACGCCGTCCGTTTTTGGGCGCGGAATCCCGCAAGACGTGGCGCTGTAGGCGTTTATATGCAATTCTTCGATGCTCAGAACAGAATGTTGAACAAGCCGCAGAACCATAACGAAATCATTCTCTCCGTGCCAAATACGAACAATCAATGGCGTGAATATACGCTTGTCGGCAAGGCCCCGGAAGGCGCCAAGACATTGACGATCTGGATACATTCTTTCAACGGAGCCACAGGACAGACGGATTTCGATGATTTTAGAGTCTCAGAACTATCTAAAGAAGAGGAACTTAAAGTGAAAACCACAAATGTAGTCGCAGATAACAGCCCAAGATTCCCCGCCCTCTCAAAAGAACGCATAGCAGAAATCGCCGCCATGCTGCCTGACAAGCCAGCTGGAAACGGACCTTCCGCCTCTGACAGAAAGGCTTGGCAGCCTCTCTATGAATTGCCTGAAGCCGCAGACATCATCAAACGAGCCGAAGCCCTAATCGACACACCGCCGACGGAAATGCTTGATGATGTGTATCTTGAGTTCACCCAAAACGGAAACCGCCGTAACTTTGAGCGTCTGATTGGACAACGTAACAGTCGTTTCACAACCCTTGGTCTTGCGGAAGCTCTTGAATACAAAGGACGTTTTCTGCCGCAGTTGGAACGCGATCTGGAATCGCTGTTCAACTATCGCAGCTGGGTCATGCCCGCCCATGACGGCGGACTCGAAAATTTCAATCAGAAGCGGTTTTACGCAGATTTGGGCTGTTCAGCCATCTGCCGTGATTTGGCGAACATCGACTGGTGGCTCCAAGATGTGCTGAAGCCCGAGACGCGAAGCCGCCTGCGGGCTGAAGTCCAAAAACGCATGATCGGCCCCTATCAGGAAGTCATACGCAAAGGCATCGTGACAGGCGGCCACTGGTGGGCCGTCGGAGGCAACAACTGGAACGCCGTCTGCACGAGCAACATGGTCGGCACCGCACTTATCCTCTTGGACGACAAGATGGAACGCGCGGAAATCCTCGCCGCCATGGAAAAGTCCAATCCAATTTTCCTCGGCGGCTTCACGCCAGACGGCAACTGTTCGGAAGGCATCGGCTATTGGGGCTACGGTTTCGGTCATTTCATGACCATGGGTGAGACCGTTCTCAACGCCACAAATGGCAAACTCAATATCTATGATGCTGATCCTGAGAAGATTGCGAAAGTTTGCGCGTATGCACGAGACATTCAGATCGAATCTGGCATCTGCCCGGCCTTCGCGGATTGCGGTGTCAACGGCCGTCCCAACCAAACAACATTGTTCTATATACAACGTCGCTTCCCTGAAACGCTGCTGCATCGCGAAATCGTCACCCGCCCCATCAGCCGCGGCTTGACGGATCTTGGCTTGCTCGCCTTCACGGATGACAGCCAATATGCTTCCAAAGCTCCTGAAACGGAGACATTTCCAAAACGCAGCCTGTTTGCGGACGCTGGCATCTACATCGGTCGTTCAAACAATGGCGACCCACGAGGCACGTTCGGAATCGCCCTCAAGGCCGGCCACAACGCCGAACAGCACAATCACAATGATGTCGGCAGCTTCCTAATCTCCTATAAGACAAAGCGTTATTTCCTCGATCCCGGCAATGAGACCTATACGCGGACGACATTCTCCAGCCAGCGCTACACGCGAGAAATGCTGAACAGCTTCGGCCATCCTGTCCCGCTTGTCGATGGAAAGCTCCAACCCGCAGGCGTCAAGGCGCGCGGCACAATTGTCAAGACGGATTTCACGGATGATATCGATACCGTCGTCATTGATATGAAGGAAGCCTACCATCAGGTCGAAGGCCTTGAAAGTCTCGTCAGGACATTCACTTACGACCGTAAGAATTATGTTGTCACCGTCCGCGACGACGTATCGTTCAAAGAACCGAAGACTTTCGGCACGGCTCTCCTCACCTACGACAAGACATTTGAACGCCGCAAAGGCGAAATCGTCGCATACGACGCCTTCGGCGGTTTGCAGGCCAATATTGTCGTGACTGGCGGCGACTGGTCGCTCGAAAACCGTGAAATCGACACGATCAACGCCAACAAGCCCCACCGTCTTGGAATCAATTTGGACAAGCCTGTCTTGAAGGCGGCTGTTGTCATCACCATCAAGCCAGTGGAACAAACAGATGACCTGCCTGGCTTCTATCATGAGCCTGATATGACGGCACTTGCGCTGCAGATGGACAAAGCCGTCACGGTCGAGGCGGAGAATTTCAGCAAACAGGAAAACGGTGCTGTCAACGTCGAGCCGAAAATCGGAGCCAGCGGCAAGGCCTTCAAGAATTGGGACACCATCGGACATCGCCTGACATGGACGTTTGACGTGAAGGCCGCTGGCCGCTACGCCGTGCTCGTCCGCAGTTGCAACGCATTCGTCGATGGCGTTGCACGTAACGTCTCCTTGGATGGCAAGCTGTTGAATGGCAAAGACAACCCATTCCTGTTCCCTGGCACGGGCGGTTGGAGCAATGCCGCTGATCAATGGAAAGATGTCTGGATGGCGGACAACGGCAAGGCCCTCATCTTGGACCTCCAACCCGGAAAACACGATTTCACGATGGAAAACATCGATGGTCGCGGCCTGAATCTTGATTGGCTCAAGCTCGTCCCTGTTAAATAAATGATTAATGCTTAGCTTTTTATCGAAGAAATTTCTTGAAGAATTCCGTCTCAATGCTTTTTGTTGACACGAATATTCGTATCATTTAAACAACCGCCACAGCCGCCGGAGCCATTTGCATCATTCGCAATCAACGTTTTGTGTTTTCATTGATTCCTTTATGTATTTTCGACCCGGCGGCAAGGCATTTTTTGTTTGTTTTGTAAGTTTTGTGTTAAGGATCGTCTCCGCTCCTCTCACGTCTCACGTCTCACGTCCCTCAAAGCAATCCTCTGATTTATCATAAGTTAAAATACTTGAGAGCATTATCATGAGCAATCTTTCGGAAGACGTCTTCTGGAAGACTGCCGTCGTCACGAAGCTTTAACAACAGTTCCATCATCGTGAAACGATGACCGAACCCGCAGATGTCAGTCCCGAAAAACAGACGGTCTTGAAATTCTGTCAGAAAACGTGTGGCATACGCATGATCGCAATTTAGAACCATATACGCATCAGACAGTTCCGCCATGAGATTCGGAAAACGTCTGAATAATGAATGAACAACACTTTCTCCAGTCAACGGCCCCTGCGGCGCAAAATAATGCGTCTGACCGCCATTTGCTTTCATGACAGGTTTCCGTTGCGCAGGCGTTTTGAAACCGCCCAGTTCGCCCCAGAAAATTGGGCCATGCGCGATGTATTTCAAATCCGGAAATCTCGCCAATGTGTATTCAAGTTGAGGCAGGCCAGGCTCGTCCTGAAGACCGAAATCACCGCCGATGATCATGGAGCCGTCGGTTGTGACTGGCAGACCGACCTTTTCCGCGCAGGCGAAGAGATTCTGCACCATCGGATCCAGCATCGACAGATTCGGCATGATTTCGCCGACGCCTTTGCAGCCCTTTTCCTTATAATATTGTAATATTTTGTCCAATGGCGCTTGAACGGAATTGGAAATTGCACGCGGATCGATGTTGCAGAAAGCCGCCAAGCGGTCGGGATGCGCATCGACCATATCGAGAATATCTTCATTTGCCTGCGGCAGATAGACTTCTGGATTAACGACCGGCATGAGAATACCTTTTTCGATGTCTGCGTCGTCATACCGTTTCAGCAGTTCATCGACGGTGCAGAATTTGACGACAAATGGTATTGGGCGTCTAAAAGCATGGGCATGGCTGTCGATGAACATGATGATTTCCTTTTATGTTGATGATTTGAATTGATGAGAATATAAGCGGTCAAAACGGGCAGTTCAAATCAATCCATGGAAGCGACAATCATGGAAAAAGGGTCTTGCGAATGCCTGTTGGTTGTAAGATGAGAAAACAATGGAATTGAATCGGAAAGTCTTATTGAACTCCCATGATAACTTCTTATTTCGCAGGAGTTTCAAAGTATTTCTTACAGAATTCCAAAATCGCCTTGCGGTATTGTTTCGCGCAATCCGGATCATCGCAAAGGAAATGGCCTGAATTCGGATATACGATGAAGACATGCGGAACATGATGCGTCTCAAGGGCTTCGCGAACTTTTTCCGCATGGGTGGACGGAACCAGCCAGTCCTTTCCGCCGTATGCGGCGATGGTCGGCACCGTATTTTCGTCAATCCACAATGCAGGCGAAATGGATTTGACCACGTCCGCCATTTTGCCGCTTTCATAGTCCTCCTTGCTCATTTCAACGCCGGATCCACCCACGGCCAAGCCGTAATCCCACACCGGATGGTTCGTCCATACACCTTTTTCAAAACTGGCCGGACCAACCTGCTGGAAGACGAATGCAATCGGAATCGGCGATGTCTCCGCCCGCGAATAGGCGTACAGCATCGACAGATGACCGCCCGCCGATATGCCGGACAGCGCGACCGCCTTTATGGGATGATGCTCCTCCGCTGCTTTCAAACGTATATGCTCCAAGCATTTGCCGATGTCATCCAACATATCGGCGAACCTTGGGTGCTTCTCTTTGTCAATCAATGAATACTGCATCGTCGCCGTCACATAGCCTTCTTTGGCGAACCGCTTGCAAGCAAAAGACATATCGCTTTTCCGACCTGTTCTCCAACCACCGCCATGGATGAACAGCATCGCACCGACTGGCGCATCTATATTCGTATTAGGCAGATAGAGATCATATTTTAAGTTTTTCTGCTCGTCATAGACGATGTCGGCGATAATCGTGCCGTCACTGTCCTTCCAATCTTCCAGATAATCGGCGTTCTTCAGTTTCTTATGGACGACGATCGCTGTCGTGATGCAGCCGGAACATCCCAGAAGAAAGATAATTCCAACAACGGTTTTCCAATGCCGTAACAGAAATTTGAACATTATTTTGGTTTTATTCATAGGCATTTATCGTTATTGTGTGTCAGAACCACGACTTAATGCGCTGCCAGAGGCTCCGTTTGGGTGGCTTCGGTGGCTGTGGCGGCGGATTCTGCTTCTCATCGGGACGGACTTCCGGTCCTTTCTGTTCGGGCGGCAATGGTTTAGGCTGCGGCTGCGGCTTGTCCGAATCTGTTTTGGGTTGATCTGACGGTTTGGGAGGCTCTGGTGGCTTAGGAGGCTCCGGTGGTTGTACTGGTGGTGGTTGCGGAGCCGGAACGGGCTTCACAGGCAAAGGGCGCGGACGTGGGCGGTTGCGGGACGGCCAAGGCGCGACATCCGCCATGGCGCAGTTCGATATTATCAATCCAATACTGCTTAAAACAAACAACTTACGAGTTGTGATGAGCTTTTTCATTTTATGAGGGACTGTCTTGAAAGAATGATTTGAATACTATTTTAATATAATGTACCGTTTCATGGCTGCTTGTCAATAACATCCATTCTTTACTTATGATTGTTTGTTAAAATCATAACAATGGATATGTTATATAAGGCATATAATGACATTTCCATGGATATAGAACATTTATCATGACAAACAATCTCAATTTGACAGTGACAGGCACGGGCGATTCGCTTTTCGTGGCTCATTTTCCTAGCGAATATTCGGATGCTTTGCGGAAAGTCGCGGATTTCATCAATTCCTGCGATGTGAAAATCACGAATCTGGAGACAAACCTATCTGATTTCGAATATTACGCATCCGCTTACAGCGGCGGCACTTGGCTCAATACACGACGTGAATGCCTGGCCGATTTGCTGAAATTCGGCTTCAACTATTTCGGCAACGCCAACAACCACGCCTTCGATTATTCGTACAATGGCTTGCTTTCGACCATTGATTGCCTTGATTCCCAACATCTTGCGCATTCAGGAACGGGACGTGGCCTGGAAGAGGCCGCCCGCCCTGCTCTCCTCCAGATCAATGGCTGCCAAGTCGCCGTATTCGCCGTTGACGCCTCTTTTGAAACGGCTTCGAAGGCAGGACTTTCCACCCATGCCACCCCTGCCCGCCCAGGCGTGAATTATCTGCGTCATGACACGTTTTTCCATATCGACGACAACGACTTGCGTGAATTGCAGCGCATCGCCGAAAAGACGCATATCAATTACAATCGTGAAAGCTCCATTGCCACTGGCTACAAGACGCCAGACCCGGAAGGCGTTTACGTTTTTGGAAACAAGACGTTTACAACAAATCCTGATACCCCCGCCTCAAAATGCAACGCCGATGACCTGAAACGCATAACGTCCGCAATCGCAGAAGCGAAGAAATCATGCCCATACGTTTTTATGCTTATCCATTGCCATGACAACGACAACATTCGCGAGGAGAATCCTCCCGCCTATCTGAAGGAGTTTGCCCACGCTTGCATTGATGCTGGTGCGGCGGCAATTTTCGGTGGTGGCTCCCACCGTCTGCGTCCCATTGAAATGTACAATGGCTTCCCTATTTTCTACTCTCTCGGCGATTTCATCTATCAGGGACTGAAGGTCGAACATCTGCCCGCCGATTTCATGGAAAAGTACCATATCGACCGTTTTTCAACGGCCGAACAGGCCCTTTATGCGCGTTCGCGCGGCAATACGGTCGGACTACACTGCAACAAAAAGAACTACCAGACTGTCCTCCCGAAACTGGAATATGAAAACGGACGGCTGACATCGTTCACCATGCTGCCAATCTACTTAAGCTTCGACCGCAAGGACGACATGAACGGCCTGCCCGTCATCGCCCCGCCCACTGAAGCAGAAGAGATTTACACGCTATTGCAGGAACTTAGCGCACCATACGCGACGAAGCTGTCATGGAACGGCAATGTCATTTCCTGCCACCTGCCCATCAATCCTTTGCAAGAATGGGAGTAATCACCAATCATAGCATCCGCATAAGGCACTACCGAAAACAGTCCGCGTATTCACTTTCACAAGTATCAATTATGCATGGGCAACATTAATACTAAAGCAACTATCAATCCTCACTTTCGAATGTTGATTGATCTTGAATATTAGTCCTATGCTGAAGATGAGCTTTATCTGCCGCAAAAAGCATTACCAAAATGATTAAACAAACAGGAATGAGAATATGTGTGATAAATAACCATCCACCTAGTGAAAAGCGTTTTAATCGGAAAATCTTGTCTTTGACAAATCCTTCAAAGAGAAGATAAAGAGGAAAAACTATTTGAGATGCCGGTCCTGCCGTTACAGCAAAAGTTACGAAAGGAACTATAATAATACATGGAAGAAGAACTAACGTGGGAAGACACCAAAAAAATGCCGCCTCCGTACTACCTTCTGCTATGTGTCTGCCACAAAAACTAAACAACCATAGAATACCATATGTTGCCAAAGCCGTGATAAAAAAAACGGCTATCAACGCAATTGCAAGCGGAACGATTAATACCCACATATACCCCTGCAAGATCATATTCAAGATGCTGTCACTATGAGAAGAAATCATCCAGAGTACGTATGGTTCCACATATTGCGTATAACCTGCACTGACAGCACCTGTGAATTTATCCAAAATCCAGGCAGAAACAGAAGCAATGACAATTAGCCACACAAACAAGGTTGATATTTCTGATTTGGCAACCTCTTGACTGACGTGCTCTGCAACAGTTTGTTGCTCCGGACTTGTAAGCGATCTTCCAAGTTCTCTCTCCACATTTTTCGTTGTTGCCTTAATGGATTCTTTTTCATCGAAGAACATTTCAAACTCCTTTTCCTATTTCCCGTATGGCAGGAAATCCAGTACTGTACCAGTCCTCATGTCCTCAAACCAGACACGGCGTGGACCGCGACGGTCTGATACCTTCTGATGCGGAATCATCACTGTCAAATCGTCTTCCGAGAGATTGAAGGCAACTCGTTTGTTACATCCCCTCAAGATGTTGGTATCTGCACCGCTTCTGGCAAGTACCTCCTTGTTCATGAAACCAAAGTTCTTGGTCATAATTATAACGTGATATTTGGGATCGTCAGTACCATTGAAAAGCGATGAAAATATCGATCTAGGAGTTTCCGGCTGTGGCGGCGCTTGATGGGATGAGAATGTCGTTCTCGGCGCATCGCCTGGATGCAACAGCCGCGCATCTTGGAAATTCTCCACTATGATGATTTTCTTCTCTGATTTCGACGATTCCAATTTCTGGAACGCTTCAAGCAGATCCTTTTCCTTCGCTCTGCCGCTAAGGCTGATGAAATAATCAGGCACATCCTGAGGGACCTCACCGACAGTCGGATTGTAATACAACACCTCGCAAACGCGCATCGACTGCAGACTGCGCATGATATCTCGGCGCAGACCATCCCATACATCTTCGCCTGTAATGCGCACATCTGAATCTGAGCTTAAATTCCCATCTTCTCCTGCAACGAGAAGATGTTCTCGTTGTTCTTCCGTGAAATCGACGGCGAACGGTGTGGATGAAAAGTCAGTCCGTGCCCCAAACAACAACGTGAAGAACGTATTCCATTTCTCAGAGCGAAGAGATTCTGCAAATGCTTCTGCACCAGGGAAATGAGGTAATTCTGTCCCATTGAACACGCGGCAGGATGATTTGATGCGCATTTCTTGCGCCTTCCTCTCGATCAAGATCCGCACATCCTTACATGCCTCCACACGGACGGGATCTGAATCCGGTATGAATGTCAAGATGTTGTTGACCTTCTCTTCCGAATCTTTGAGCCCAAATGAATGATTGACAATGCACTGCCCCCTTTCGAGTTTTTCGGCTGCACGATTTCCGCTTTCCAAGATTCCGTCGCCTTCCATTCCCTTGAGGGCAATGCGAAGGCCAATCTGATTCGCCATATCGGCCCACCCCGAAACATGAAGTGATTTCAGTGATTGAGTTGCCAGAATTAGATGAATGCCGTATGAACGGCCCTGTTTGAAAATGGTTGAAAGCCGCCTTGCAACTTCATCCGAGAGATTCAGCCCACAGTACTCTTCAAACATCACTTGGAACTCGTCTATGATGATGATGATGCGAGGAATTTTGCCACCTTTTTTTCGATAAGTGACAATATCGCCACAGTTGTCCAACTGGCTAAACTGATCACTGCGGCGTCTGAACTCCTTGTCAAGAAAATCAAACAGTTCCAGCGCAAAGCGCGGATCTTTGTGGCGCGAAATCATCTTGATATGCGGAAGCCATGCATTACCATTATTGTCAGCATATTTCTTGAACTCGTCCCCATTCTTATAGTCGAGCAGGTAAAACTGAAGTTCGTCAGGAGAGTAACGTATGGCAAGTGATTGAATCAATGCGTGTAGAAAGACCGATTTTCCTGATCCAGTCGTACCGCCGACGAGTGCATGAAACACCGACATCGCCTGCCCGAACTCAAAATTGACCGGTTCTCCTGCAACGTCCCATCCAATCGTCGCAGAAATTCCATCAATCGTCTCCTCTTTCCAAAGGTTATCCATTTTGTCCAAGAGAGACTGGAATTTTATTTCACGAACAGACTTTTTGCCAATCTCCTTGTATTCAGTTGCATAGATTTCAACAAGTTCGCCTGTTTTTCTTCTTGGAATTGATTCTGAAGACATTTTCAGAGACAGATTTACATAACTAGCAAGGGGGGTGCCATCTTTCTCCACTCGTTCATAATCAAATTTCATTTCCTCAAACTTTTTATGCAATCGTTCTTCGAGGTCTTCCGATGCATCGTTCGCAAGGAGGCATATTATGCCAAAACGTGGACCGTTTGCAAGAATTTCTTCAAGCAAATCAAGTTGGATAGCACTAAAACTACGCATAGAGTAGATTGGCACGACTAAAAGCGGCAGAGTGGCTCCAGGATGGTTGGCATTGTATGTCATCCAATCGTTTTCCTTAAACGAAAAAACATTGCGAATCCTCTCCCCCATCAGATCCTTCAATTCACGAAGCAACCCAGTAACATCATCTATACTGGTGACAATCCGAAGCATTCTATTGAAATCATATAACGCTTTCAATACACTAATATTCTCTCCAAAGCTTTTGTGATCGATTGCGCTGATTTGAACTTTCCCCATTGGCAAGGTATATAAAAGCCGAACTATGAATGGGGCGATGTCAGAAACATCGCCGAAAACAATGGATTTCTTAAACGGAAAACGCAAGGAATACGGAATCGACAGATTGCCGTCTAAAACGCTAGTTTCGGCGGTACCGTAAAGAATATGCTGCGGAAAGACTACTGTCAGGTTCATGTCATCCTTGCCGAGGTGTTCAAGTTTAGGCTGGCCAATTCTACATTTAGAACTCAAATCCGTCAAAATCTGCTTGTGCGGCGACAATGCCGCAGTTATTATAGCCTGAGGATTTATTTGCTTCGCCAGAATTGCCATGCTGTCTCCCCCCTCAATTGAACGTGAAGAGGAAAACTCTGAAGCGTCTTTTCCTGATAACTTGGAAAGGATGTTGGCAATATTGGCAACATATTGCTGGATATTCTTCAACATTTCTGCGCGATACTGCTTTGCGTTTTTTGCTTGATTCAACTGCAGTGAAAGGGCATCCGCTTCTAAAGTCCATTTGCTCTTGAAAGCCGCCGCTTCTTTGCCCAATGCCGTATTCGAATCGCGAATAGTGGACAATTCCTTTTCCTTGACTTTGCATTTGGAAAGGGCGGAGTCAATCTGTGCAATGTATTTTTTACATTTTTTGGATGAACCGTTCCAAACCTTATTGAATTCCACCAAATAATGACGTGCTTCCTCCAAATCCGTTTTTATTGTCACTATGCTGGTTAGATTTTCATAGTATTCATGATTATTTGCATCGAATTCCGCAACCACAGACGTGGCCTCTTCCTTAAGGCGGTTCACAGTCTGCAACCTCATTTCAATGCGCTTTATTTCAGAATAATCAACAACCCGTATAAGTTCAAATTGTCTATTGGCTTCGGAAAGAGAAGACATGTTGTTATGCGCCTTAAGTACCAACGCCATTGTTTCCGATGCTTTCTTCAGTTCTTCTTCTATCATCTCCATAGAATGAAACGCTGCAAGAAACACATTTGTCACCTCTTTATCCTTTTCATCCATGACGTGCTCCTTCTTGTTCGCATGATTCTGGTCTGTGAATGCTGATTCTCCTAAAGTCTGTCGATACCCACCGTATAAAGCAGAGCCTCTGTCCTCCCCGGCATGTTGCCTGTCAACTGAAGATTTTTTATTCAGGGGAGCGCCAAAATCATTCTGTTTTGCCCGCACCGAAGGCAAGATCCTGGAGATACGTGACATGATAGCCGCCTTCCGTTTGGCTATATCATCTCCGATAGTTTGACTTTCGCGCATTTTACGAGCAGCCTCCTCGCACGATGCAGCTAATCGGTCCATGGTGACTATTGATTCCTGCAAGGAATCGGCAATACCGGAACTTAATGAATCACGACAACGTTCACGATACTGTTCCAATGCCCTTTTATTTGAATCTACTGCTTCTATAAACATTTATGTTCTCTAGTGTTACTTTTCCCAGAGGGCTTGTTTTTGCTTCTTCAAACGGGCAATATTCGGCTTGTGAACTTGCTCACAATTCCTGTCAAACTCCGCCTTGTCCCTTTGAAAATCGTTCAACATCGCTTGGTCATTGGACAATTTCTGCTCTTCTTCGTGCTTTATGTCTTCCAAATGGCCTTTTTCCTTGATAAGGTCTTGAAGTTGAGCTTTGATTTCATCACGTTGCTTTTCGAAAGCAGCCACCGCGCTTTGCGCAAGAGACTCAGCAGATTTAGCATCATCCCGATGAGCGCCTATTTCCTCCCAACGCAAATCGGATATCGCATTGGATAAACTTTCAAGCTCTTTCTCCTTTGTTTCAATGGCTGAGTTAAAAGACTTAATCCCTTCTTCAGTTACCTTGATGTCCTCTTCATCCTCCCTTATCATTGTTTCAGCTTGTGAAATTAGTTGAGCAAACTCTGCCTGCCCCTGTTCGATTGTCTTTTCACCTGTGCGAATCGCATTTTCAATCGACTCGATTTCAGCGTTTATATATGCCATGTCTGCCTCCTTTTATCGTTGGGGCTTCATGTTCAAATAGAGGTATAATCGTCAGCCCATTGATTCTGGCGACGCAAAAAATCTTCCAGTAGCGGGCACAAATCCCTCACCATGCGCATCATTCTTTCATTCGCTTCAAGAACAGCGGCGGATGGCTTGTCAATCTTTTCATCCTGCCATGTCTCACGCACTATGCTCAACGCATCATTCATGCGTTGAACTATGTCTTCTGTAGCTACCGAGAATTCTTGCAGTTCCCGCCAGAATTGCAGGATCGCCTCCATATCAAAATCAACTTCCCTGGCCATAACTTTCCTCCATTATTTATTTTTGAGCATTTCCACGACTTTGGAGACATACGGAATGATTTCTTCATTTGCCACAATTAGGGCGGCAGCGGCTTCGTGTTCTATATCTACCACCATTTCATAAACTGTCTGGTAATCTGAATCATTCCATTTATAACCCACTTTAGTGACACTATTCTTCAAGAATGTTATCATCTCTTCTATTCGTTGGGCATATTCTTTGCATGCGAATTCAAATTTCTCCGCTTCGTCAAGGCTAATTTTTGCCATGTCAACTCCTTTATTTCACTTTTTTATCCATATTCCGAATATCCCGCAGATGAAGTTCTGCCTTTTTCAAATTCTTATTTAACATGTCTATTCCTTTCGCCACCTTTTTTAGTCCGGCTGCGGATATTTTATCATTTGTAATAGAATATCGCTCAAGTAAATTCGGGAGTTCATTTTTCTCCCATCGCTTGATTTGTCTCCGCCGAGCAAACCTTTTGGATATTTTTTCAAAAATGAAGGTCAGGATGGAATTGACAACAATGGTCGCAACTATCCAAATGCCTGCTCGCTTTAGAATATCCAGAAAGCCCAATCCAGTCACATTGCGATTGATTACCAAAAGGACAATTTGGTAAATGGCAAATCCGAAAACACTAAATAAAATCAGACCGCCGAAACACCCGCACCAACCTTCGTCTTCTTCGTTATTATTGTTTTCGTTATTGTTCGCCATTATATCTGTCCTAAAAAAATTACTGAATCTAGATTTGGGACGTTGTATTATAACAACATTCTAATTTATTAATTATAGTAGCTTGTGAGATAATCATGATATACAATATAAAATAATATAATTCTCTAGACTGGAATTACAATACCAAAATATTGAAAATCAATACTTTTCATTCATAAAATGTACAATTTGTGGCTGTGCCTGCCATAAACCAGTGCCTTTCGTCATCTGGAACATCGCACAAATAGCAGATTGTTTCATGGTTGTCCTGTTGGTTTGTCGGATACACGGCCGATTATGAACACCATAGTTGTAGCCGACAATGGACTGTATGCCCTAGAGGCTTGGCATAGTCACATATTTATTTTTTTGTAACACATTAACAATAAAGGATTTCAATGTTATCTGGGATTCACGTACCATGAGAACGCTTGTGCGAGAGGCTGTCTTCTCCGCAATAAAATGCCCATGCCGTACTTTTTACTCATCTTTTACTTGCATTTCGACAATCCTAGGCTTAATACCATCGACTAGGATTTCGATGGTGAAATTGTTTAGGAATTGCCATTTTCCATTATCAATCATTCCGCCTTTTTCTGTTTCAGCATGAAATTCAAAGTCCAGGATGAAATCATTCATGCCAGCGGAATAATAGCCTTCCAACCTAATAGGCTCCCAACCTTCCATTTTTTCGTTTTTCTCATTCCAAGGATTTCTTGTTTCATCTTTCCATCTAAATGAACCTGATTTGCCTTGAGCCCCTGAAATAGCATACTGAATAACAATATAGTGTTTTCTTGTCCATGCCAATTTGCATAACGAGTTTATATCCTTCATGAGTTTTATTTCCACCTTATGATTACCATTTGTTGGAATGTCCACTGATAAATAAAAATGACATTTTTTGATATTTCCCTCTTGTGTATCCAATTCCTTGACCAGTGTATTTAAATCGATGTTCTTTACATTGATCAATCTGCCTGCCTGAAGAGCTCTATCCAGCTCATCGTGAAGTGCTTTCGTTTTCTGCTCTGCATTTTCAGCATTTAGCTTTACATGGTCTCTTTGCTTAATCAATTTCATAAGTTCGATCCCGTTTTTAACAGGCTTGTCCGAAATGTCCTCTGTTTCGGCAAGAATTGTCTGTATATTGCCGAGTTTCTCCCGAAGGCTGGTCATATCTCTGGGATTTCCATTATAACGGTATTTCTGGAAGACTGTCTGGATTTGTCCCAAATCGCCTTGGATTCTAGTTATTCTCTGCCGGAGACCATTTAGTTCTCCGGTGATTTTGCGGCCTTCGGCTTCCCAGTCAAGAAATGACTGTTGGATTGTTTCCGACAACTTAACAATAGCATTCGCATTTTTTGCTGCATCCGATTTCTGCTTGTCAAGAAAGTCTGTCAAGACATTGATTTCATTCTTAAGTTTGCTCCTCGATTCTTGCAATTTCTGAATATGTACCAAGCATTTCTCACATTTATCCATTATTTGTTCGTCGGAAATGCCATTGCCATTGTTCTGCAAAGTGTAAAGTTCAGCCGTCATGTTGCCTTGAAGGATTCTTATTGTTGAGAGTATTTCTAGAATGATGCGACGTTGCTCTGCAACTTGTTTAGGTGCATCTCTACATATCTTTTCGATAGACTCCAGCATTATTGTTGCAGAAGTCACGTGATTAATCATAACATATTCACCATGTTGTTCACGTAATTTAGTAATGGAATCAAAGTGCGTTTTGGCTGTAGATTGCGATTTGCCCAAATCCATAACCCAGCCATTATTGGAATTATTGCATAAATCCGTCCCTTTTGCGATGAGTGGAGCCACCGCTTTCGATTCAATCTCGATTTGCTTTTGTATATTTTCACGAAGATTTTCACGATCCAATGGAAGCGTCTGCAATTTCTGGAAATTTTCCTGCAGTGAATGATCAAGTTCATCCAAGCGGCTAAGCTGTTCTGTCACATCTTTGCACCATTTAGTATATTTTTCATGCATCTCTTCAATTAGTTTCCATTCATGGTTGTTCTGCTTGTTTTCGACAACACCAACGATTTCACGGCTTTTATCCATGACATCTTGGTAATCTCTAGAAATGACAATTTGCCGGACGCATGTCTGATTTAAGGAGGAATAGGTTCTATCTACCTTGGAACAAACATCTTTTGACTCTTTGATGGTTTGCGAATTGGCAGATTCATTCAAGCGTAACTTCATGCTTTCGCCTTCCTTTGACAATGCATCAAGCCTAGCTCTTGTACTATTTATTTCGGCACACAGATCGTGGCATTTACTCGCAAGCTTCTTAGCTTCCTCTTCATCCATCCTTGTTTTTTGGAAAGAATCAATTTTCGCCTTTGTGACACTTTCTTGCGCAACCAGGCTTTGGACGATTTGGGCAATTTTAGTTTCCAAATCAGCGGCGTCATGGGATGGGTTCATTTTTACGACCAGCCAGTTGTGTTTGTCCTGCAAAGCCTGCAAAACAACTTGAGCATCCAAACGCCATTGCTCATTGATGGATGAAAACTTATTATAGCCAATCCAACTTAATGCGACAACCAGCGTTGTGATCACCAATATCCAGATGTTCCTTTTTCTTCGCTTGTCGTCAATCAACCTTCGCATCTTTCCCATTTATTGATTCCTCCTTGGCGGACGTTTACTCAGTTGTGGATTTCTGCGAGTATCTTCATCGGATATTTCCTCCACTGTGGATTGCCGCGAATCTTCTTCCTCCAGCTTAATGTTGTCTGTTTTGGCTTTGGGTTTGATAACAAGCCATTGCGAATAAATGCCATTACGTGACATGATTTTCCAAATCTTGCATCCATATTTCCAAATAAAGAATAACTCAATAGCGAGGGCAATGGCAATTACGAATGCAATCACAGCAAAAAGAAAACTATGCAATTTACTATTTTTCTTTACAGAATCTTCTTCAAATTGATCATTACTATTATCGTTTTTATTTCTCAGGAGACTTTCCAAATAATTCTTCAATTGTGAAAAACCATTTATCTCTTGTTCTGCATTGGGGAACTTTTGGTATAGGTTATAGAGGATTTTCAATTGTTCACTTACATCTCCGCTAAACTTGCCGTTTTTTATATCTCGATAGTTCAATGAAAGGAACAACAGATTATTGTCAAATGTTTCACGGAACGATCTATCTTCTATGCTATCTTCTCCGATGTTAATTTGGGATTTCATGAATTCGTTAACAAAATTCGCTTTGCCAACCTTATCGAATTCTTCTAAAAACTTGGTACAAGCATGGTTCTCTTGTTTCTGCTTCCTTAATTCTTGAAATACATTGTCAAACAATTTAATATCATGTACAGATTCCTTGCAGACTTGCTTTGCCTTTTCTTCAAAGGCTTTCATGCCAAGTTCAAAATATGCCATGGCAAATATAATCTTGATTTTATTTGGGATGCCAGATGGTTGAACACCATCGTATTGTTGCTTATACACGTTTGCGATTCCCGTTTGAATTAAATCACGCATGTCGTATTGTTTTTCAGGAAGCATATCGCGTTTCTTGTGCACAGCATCAAGGAAGGCATTCCCATTGTCGTTGTTTTTCCTGGTATTTTGAACTACAGGATAAATGTTATGTTGTGAAACATTGGAAAATTTTTTCGAAAATTCCATTGCCTTACGCAATTTGTCGATATCGTCCATCTCCCGTCCTGCTGCAACTCTCCAACATATAACAAGATTGTCAAAATCACCTGCATTCAGTTCCTGACCTCCTGCATCGACTATCTGCTGGAACAATCTTGTATCTTCTCTGCTAGTGAAATCCAATCCTCTTAGAGAAGATTTCTTTCCATACAATCCCGTGTCAGGATCAGCTGTCTCTCCTTCATAAATCGTGCCATAGAACAGCAGTTGATTCCCTTCTGGGAATGCTGACATTTCCGATGACGTCAGCCACGTTGAGAAGACCACCTGTTTTCGTGTTGCAAAAGGCAGCAGTCTTAATCCAAGTGCCATTGCATCAATACCTTCTCGCTTTCTTGCATCGAAAACCAAAGGTTCGCCTTCCTCTCCATTCATCCGACGATACATCCAATCGACAATCGCCCCGATTTTCGACCAGTTCCCTTTTCCTCCATTATCATATCGTCCAAATAACTTTATGTCTTCTAATTCCAAGTTTTTATCTAATTTTTGCAAGCCTGTCATTTCGGGTAATACATCCAATTTAGGTGCAATTGAATTTTCTCCTGCTTTTTTGACCTGGCTGGAAAAATCTTTTTGATCCACCTGAAAACACTTGGAACCATACCAAGCCATGGGATTGAAACTCGTATTCAATTCATCAAAAGCATTCGTTGCATCCCCTAAATAGACATGTGAAAAATAGTTCTTTCCGCGTGACGTATCCCACCAGCGCAATCCACAATCGCATACCTGAGAAAGAACAGTCAGCCCATGGCTTTCCTTTCCGACAAATGTCAACTTTATCGGACTCTTTTCCACGCCTTTCAAATTTTCATAGGTATAGTATGCCTTGAAAGTACTTGCTATTGCAGGTTCAAAACCGACCGTATATTGAAATACTGTCCAGCCGGGGGCATTGACACCCCATGGCGATGCCGTATAGGTGAATTGCTTCATGCTCATCGTCATCCTCCATTATCTACCGTCCGCCACACAGGCCGTACTGCCATAAAATCCACAACAGCGGATCCAGAATCCGCCTGGGTTGCGGTAGTCCATGCCGTACTCCATCATGATATGATTCCCCCAAAGCATCTACCGCAAAATAGCAATGATAACCATAATCAGTCGGAAACTTTTCCCCGCCATGCACTTCGATAAAATTCTTCGTCTGTTCAGAAACCTCACATAATCCTTCTAATCCATCTACTCCTTCAATCATCACTTTTCCTGATGTCTTGCTCGTACCGTCATCCCCCGACAGTGCGCCTTGACTTTTCTCTAATGTCGTATCTTTTATAATTTTATTTAATTTCATCAATGCGTACGTCTTCGTCATGCACCATGCCACTGGATAGTGTTCCATCCGTTTCTCAAATATGGGATTTGACATCACGCCTCTTGCTGTAATCTTTGGCATTGAGCCATCTTCCGGCCAAATACCCATGTTTATGTATTCTGTTTGAAGATCTTTATCTTTGGCTTCATCGCTTATCTTCGATAGTTCAAGCGGATCCACCATTGCAATGACAGCTTTGACATGATTGTTAAATATCGGATACCGATCCGTTATTTCACTCCAGTGCTGCCTGTTCAATCCCTCACCGGCAGTATCGGAAAGTGCCAATAAAATCTTCTTCTTTTTCCAAGGCTCCTTGAAACAATTCACCACTCCCCTCTTGTAAGTCAATTCAATGAGCAATGAGCATATCTTCGCATCTAAATCCGTGCCTTGAAGCGTATCATGAGTATTGGGATTGTATAAAATTTCATCAAAATTCAAATAATCATCCCTTTGCGTGGATTTCTTGACTCCCATTGTAGTCACGATTTCTTGACGGATAACCCGCACGGCAGACCAGTAATCGCCCCATATCTTTTCTTCTAGTAATTTATGTGCCATCACTGTCAAGAAATGTGTCTTTCCTGAACGCGTAGGACCTACCACCGCAATGGGAAATATCTCATCACACTCATCAAACTCCTTAGGAACAATACTCTTGCAGTTTGTGCAAACACGCATTTTTATATTGATGTCTGATTCCGATACCGGTTTTTCGCACTTTGGACATTTTATTGGCAATTTGCCATCCTGCTCCTTGCTGTTCAATTCCTTGCAATGCGGGCAATACCAATATTCCTCCCATTTATCAGACTTGTGGAAACAAAATGGACACAAATTCCGCTGTTTTTTATTCATGGCTATTTTACCTCGCATTTATCTGAACTCACAGGCATTACCTCGCAATTGACCAGTTCAGGATGTTTTAAAAACAGCCGAATATGTTCATGCTTGAAAACCGAACCTTCCAATAGGCATGACATTCTCCACCAACCATTTTCCAGTTTCGTAACAGGTGACCACGACGGTTGATTGACAATTCGTCCATTTCCTCTCAATACTTCGTTTTTTTCACCCGCTCGAATTTCAAACTCTGGAAAAGAATATGTAGATGATTCAACAACCAAATGCGTATCCGTTTTCCCAAATCCAAACAAACCTCTTCCGCCTGTCAACTGGTAACGCAATATCATCTTGGTAATACATAGGGCATTCGGCTCCGAGGCAATTTCATGATTTATGCTACCAACCACTCCAAACACCGTCACCCATTGCTCTCCCTTTCCAACTGACGGCAATGTCACAACGCTCATCCCATTTTCCGGACGCGGCAAACGATTCCATTTATGGCGTTCAATATCCTTCAAACACGTAGGTTGCGACTCTGATATCCCCCAAATACATGATTCCAGGCCTATTGGCCATTTCCACTGTGCCTGCAAGGCTCTTTCTGCCGAATGTGTCAACGATAGCTCAAGCACAGAAGGAGGCTGTTTTTTTTCGGAAATGGTTGAATATTTTGTCTTTTCTTGCCTCGCCGCTTCAATTTTTTTGTACCACTGGTCGAATGTCCCGTCGCCAAATGCGGCTCTGTCCCGCGCAGCTATCTCAGCATCTGCCCAATCTCCGGCACGAATCGCAGTTTCATATCGCTTTTTTGCAGCGGAAATCGCCGCTTCGTGTTCCTCCTGTCTTTCCTGTTCGGACTGTGACTGCGCATAGGGGGCTTTGTCTATGGAGCTGCCTTTGGAGATATCAGGCTTGTCTTGGCCTGATTCATTGGCCAATAGCTTTTTCGTGAAATCCTCAATTTCCGATATTATTTTGTCCTGTTTGGATTTTATCTGTTTTTTTTCTTGGTCTAAAATTGTTCTCAATGCCTTAATTGCAGCTTTGTCGCCTTGATGCGCTGCCTTCCAATACAATTTCTTGGCCATTTCCATATCTTGGCTGACACCTTTCCCGTGTTCATACATAAAGCCAAGCATATACTGCACTTGCGAATCTGTTGGGTCATCAACGTTCAAACTTTTAAAGGCTTCGTTGTAATCGCCATTCCAGAATGCCATCATTCCAGTTCTGAATTGTTCATTGGAATGCGAATAGTAAGTTACAGCGAAGGCGATAAACTGCGCTATATCAAGGCACAGGATTCCTAACTTCTTCAATTCCCGCGTATTATCGATTTGTCCCTCATCCATGAGCAATATCATTTCCTGCCCTGTATCGGGTTCCACTTCCTGCAGATTACTCTTGGTGGCCAGAAGGTTTTTTACGGCATCTTCGACACTGCCACAAGACATGGGATATATCAACAACGCCCCTGTATCTGAACCAAAGGCATAAGGAACTAAACCTTCACCTAGTTTTACATGCTGGAATACACCGATTTCAGGCATCAATTTCATAAAAGTCCTGTACCATTCGGGAAGGTCAGACGCATTATCCTTAATATCCTCCTCTCGCATCGACATGCCAGCCTTTTCCAATGCAGACACAAATTCCATACAACTTGCAAAACGTTGTTTTGCATCTTTGGCAAGTCCTTGCGTTAAGACCGCGTTGACGGCATCGGAATAATCCTCCAGACTGGACGGCAACTCCTTCAGCACGATTTCACGGAGCACGGAGGGATCGTCGTTGTCAAACGGTACATAGCCGCCGAGTATCTCGTATGCCATGGCCGCCAGTGCATATTGGTCTGTCGCCGCACCCTGTTGCTTCCCGCGCCACTGCTCAGGCGACATATACTGTTTCGTGCCTGACTTGCTTGTTTCGACTGTCGATAGATGCGAATAGCTCGTCCTAATCTGTGCGGCAAGCCCGAAATCCAGGACCTTCACCGTCCCGTCCGCTTTCACCATGACATTGGCGGGCTTGACGTCACGGTGTATGACGTTATTGCTGTGTGCAAAGTCCAGTGCTTTCGCCACCTGCCGCAGGATGGGTAACGCCGTCTCCAACGTCAGCATTTTCTCACGACGTTTGCTGCGCAACCAATGGCTCAGTTTCTCGCCCTGCACATATTCCATGACAACGAAATAGTTGCCGTCACCATCCTTTTCCAGCGTCTTGTAGGCTGCAATATTCTGATGTACAAGTTTCGAGACGAGGGTGTAGTTTTCCTTCACATCCTCCATTTCGTCGTCATTGTGAGACACTTCGGGGGGCAGCGACTTCACGGCCACCTCCGTGTCACTGGTTCTGTCGAAGCAACGATAAACCACGCCCATGCCGCCGCGACCGAGTTCGGAAAGCACCTCGTAGCGACCAAGAATCAGCGCCCCTGCCTTGAGGTGCAAACCTGCGCTGTCTCCCGTTGGTCGTGCCCTCCTCCCTTTGCCCGTGCCATCGTCAACATCCGAATCATCGTGATTCTCCGTCAAGACACGTTCTGAATCATCGTGATTCTCCGTCAAGACACGTTCTGAATCATCGTGGTTCTCCGCCATGCCGTCATGTAGCGGTTGCTGCCCTTTTTCGTCTTCATTCATAATCAAAAATCCATGTCGCCATTCGTTGGGCTTGTAGAGGTATTTTCAAAAGTCTGATTTATATATATAAAAAACGGTCTTTATTCAGTTCTTTATCGTTTTCTGGAATCTCTCCATGCTAAAATTGTTCACAAGGCCATGACACCCCATCATGCAGACACGACACCAACGCTGAAGCGGACATTGCAAATGAGAGAAAAAAGACTATGACAAGCATTTTCAAATGTATATGCATGGTTCTAATTCCTCTCACCGTTTTTATGTCATAAGTCTTCCATTATTATATTTTTATTATTCTACAAATACATGAGAACTTAGAAATTCATATTGATGATGGGTAGATACGGACATGGACCTTCCTTGATGATGTTAAACACCCCTAGTTGGATACCTCGCATGTCGGTCGCCATATTGATGACACCCAGTTGAATGCCAAAAGCATTTTCGGCTTTATTGAAAACGCCTATCTGCGTGCCATATAAGTCATTTGAAATATTGAACAAAGCCAGCTGACCACCATAGACGTCACCACCTGTCTTGCTGGCGATGCCCGCCAGTTGGATGCCGTAGAAATCTTCCAGGCAGTTGTTTACAATTCCAGACAACTGCAATGCGCCGTTCGCGGATCCTATATTGTTCAAAAATACGGATGTCTGCAGACCAAACAACCAGCCATCCACCCCGCAGCCCAATACTCCAAAGTCAAAGCCTGACACGTTCGCATGTCGCCCATACAGCAGACAGAAACGCATTCCCATGATATCCGTATCCGCATCTGGAAACTGCACGTTGTCCCAAAGACTGATTCCTATTGGAATGGCGACGGATTTGGATGTATTCTCTGCAAATGAGCAAAATGGCATCACCCCCAATAATATGAAGACCACCAATTTAATCCGTAATTTCCTTGTAATAAACGAGAATTTATGCTTTCCCATAATTTTTCCTTTCATTGGTTCTCAGCATAAAACACCTCCCTCATTTTCTCGAGTAACAGAGACTTAGGATAATTGTCAAAAAACGAAAAGACACATTAAGGAGAGTACTCCACAAGATGCCTTTTTCAAAAACGCTCTGTCCCGCAAGAGGGTAGATTACGGAAGCCGTGGAACGGTATCGCGCAGAGTGCTAAACCGTGCCAGCTACAGGCAAGCTCCCATAAGAGTACGCAACCTATCGCGGGATGACCTCGTGAATCGCTCCCAAAGGACGCCGTTTATAAGGACACTTTTTCCTATTCTTATAGAGAATAGAGCGTTTTCAAAAAACAAAGGTTCTAATTCCTGTTAATCACACAACCATTAGTGGCATTGCCATCAGTCATGTCAAAAGAAGGGAAAAAACTGTTTTTATGGTGAAAGACTACTCCTAAATGATTGATTTTTATCGTTTTTATAAATAATGATAACAAAAATAAATAATTTAATTCTCTGAGTAAAAAAATCAATTGCAAAATCTGGAAAAAAGCCGGTTAAGTTAAGATTTTGCCAACAATCGTAAAATCCACCACTTGCAAAAATTGCCCTCCTGCGATAGATTACGAACAAATTCAAAATAAATCGCCCGATTACTCTCTTGATTGTAAGCACATGACAGGATATGATATCATGATCAATCTTGAAAACAGCAGAGAACTCCGCATCAAGCGTGCCAATACGGATTGGTGGATCAACGAAAAGGCCATCGTCGGCGAAAACGGCAAGACCTACATCGCCTACATGACGGACATGGGCGAAATCCATCTCAAAGAGCTGGATGCCAAATGCAACCGCGCCCCCAGTCGCGACATCACGCTCCGTCGCCTCAACTGCAATTATGCCGATGAACATAACTCCCCTTCCCTCTGCATTTTACAGGATGGCCGCATGATCGTCGCCTACACAGGGCATGCCGCAACTGCTACGCTCACATATCGCATTACAGAAAGACCATACGACATTTTCTCCTTCGGGCCAGAAATTGTCCTTGAATACGACAGCAGCGTCACATACGCGCAATTGTTCGAAAACACCGCCAGGCATGAGTTGTGGCTGTTCACACGCGTCGCCGGCGTCACATGGGAATTCCGCTACTCGAAAGATGCCATCCATTGGAGCAAACCAACATGTTTTCTTGCTTCTGATGCAGGCGGACTATTCTATTTCAATGTCCGCAAGCAACTGATACCAAGCAAGAAAGGATTATGTGAACGTTGGTTCTTCGCTCTTTATGGCCATCCGCGAATTTCTAAGGACCACACCATCCGCAGCGGCATTTTCGATTCCGATGGATGGCTCCTGACAATGGACGGCGAACGCACCAACATGAATCTCTATGACAACAAGTTAGGAGAAGACGGAAAACTGACCGTCAACCAACTTGACCTGCAAAACCTTTCTGTCGTCTATGATTCGCCCGAAGGCACTACCGTCAGACTGTTGGAAGTCGCGCCGACCGTCCCGTTGCGTGTCGGGCTCGCGACATTTGAGCTGAACAAGCCGGAAACGATAACTTATTACATTGCAAGCTGGAAGGATGATGCCTGGCGGTTGTCAAAGCCTATTGCCAAAGGCGGCGAGTTCCTCTCGAAGCCACCGCAATTAGACGGTTCACAGACATATGTCGGCGGCATGGCCTGCTATTATGGCGTCGGTGAGGACGGTTTTCATCCGAAACATCATGATTGGTGTGAAACAAACCGCGTGTTCATCGCCCGCGCGAATTCGGAAAGCCGTCTATTGGAAAGCTATGTATCTCATGACGATGGTGTTACGTATGAATTGGAGCAAGTGATCAAATCCATTCCACTCAAGGAAAATTTGAAGATATGGCGACCGATTGTACCGATTTTTGCACAGGACAACCTCCCCGTCTATTGGCATGAAGGAACGTATTCCGCGCATACGGGAGGATGGCACTGCGATGCCGTCATGTTCGTGGAATACGATGATTGATACCTGAAAATCCCATAATAAATGGACCAATCGCAATGCTTATGCTTCATTTTATCCCATCATCGTTTCTTTTTTCAATAAATAATACTTGAATAATCAAAGATTCAGCATTACATTAAAAAGCCAAAATATCACTTGATTTGAGAATTACAGGCACGTTTCAAGGAGTTATCATGGCATTCTATTACGACGAACCGTCCCATACCTTCAGCGAATATCTGCTGATTCCAGGCTACACAGGCGCGGACTGCATTCCATCGAATGTCTCCTTGAAAACGCCACTAGTCAAATATAAAAGAGGCGAGAAGCCGTTGCTGTCGATGAACATCCCGCTGGTTTCCGCAATCATGCAGGCCGTTTCGGGTGAACGAATGGCCGTTGCCCTCGCCCGCGAAGGCGGCGTGACTTTCATCTACGGCAACCAGACCATCAACAGCGAAGCCAACATGGTCCGCGCCGTCAAGAACTACAAGGCGGGTTTCGTTACGTCGGACTCCAATCTCACGCCAAACAACACGTTGCAGGATGTTCTTGATTTAAAAGCACATACAAAGCATTCCACCGTCGCCGTCACGGACGATGGTTCCGCCCATGGCAAGCTCCTCGGCATGGTCACAAGTCGCGACTACACGCTCGAACGAATCGCCATCGACGCGAAAGTCCAGTCGTTCATGACCCCCATCGACAAGCTTGTCTGTGCAGAGGAAGGCATCACCCTGCAGGCCGCCTACGATTTGATTTGGGAGCACAAGCTCAATACGCTGCCCATCATCTCGAAGGATGGCCATTTCGTGGCTTTTGTCTTCCGCAAGGACTATGACCAGCACAAGGAAAATCCGTTGGAAATGCTGGACGGGCAGCACCGCTACATCGTCGGCGCAGGCGTCACTACAAAGGATTACGAACAGCGCATTCCGGCATTGGTCGATGCGGGGGCCGATGTCCTCTGCATCGACTCGTCGGAAGGCTACACGGAATGGCAGCGGCGCACGATTCAGTTCGTCCGCCAGAAATATGGCGACACCGTCAAAATCGGCGCGGGCAACGTCGTCGATCGAGACGGATTCCGCTTCCTAGCTGATGCGGGTGCTGATTTCGTGAAGGTCGGCATCGGCGGCGGTTCCATCTGCATCACACGTGAAACCAAGGGGATCGGACGCGGTCAGGCCACCGCCGTCATCGAAGTCGCCAAGGCACGTGACGAATATTTTGAAGAAACTGGCGTCTATGTCCCGATTTGCTCCGACGGTGGCATCGTCCACGACTACCATATCACGCTCGCCCTCGCCATGGGCGCAGATTTCTGCATGCTCGGCCGATATTTCGCCCGCTTTGACGAATCGCCCTCGGAAATCGTCCAGATCAACGGCAATTTCATGAAGGAATACTGGGGCGAAGGCAGCGCCCGTGCGCAGAACGTCGCTCGCTACGGGCAGAGCGGCAAGAAGACGCTCCCCTTCGTCGAAGGCGTTGACAGCTACGTCCCGTATGCAGGACAGCTTCACACGACGCTGAACATCACGCTTGCGAAAATCCGCCACACGATGTGCAACTGCGGCGTCCTCAGCATCCCCGAACTTCAGAAAAACGCCAAACTGACGCTTGTCTCCAGCGTCTCACTCGTCGAAGGCGGCGCCCATGACGTGCTTATCCGTGACAGCATCAAGCATCCGCAAACGATGTAACCAATTAACAATTGACAATTTGGAATCGTACCTTAATAACCAGTCGATAAGATTTCCAATATCATATCATGACGCATGATTCATAACTGCAAAAACGGGATGAATCATGCGTTTCCTTTTCATGGATATGTCAATTGGCTGTCAACTTGTTCATTTCCAGCCATTTGACGCATTCGGCCTGCCAACTGGCCCATTCCTCACCTTTACCGCAGCCCAGGCCGTGTTCGCCCTTCGGCAACTCGAACAATGTCACGGCAACGCCTTTCGCTTTCAAGGCTTTCGCGAAAAGTCGGCTGTTCTCAACGTTGACAACCGTATCCTTCACGGAATGCGCGAGAAACACAGGCGGCGTGTCCTCCGTCACCAATAGTTCGTTCGACAGATTGTCGATTAGCTCCTGCGACGGATTGTCGCCAAGAAGATTCCGCCGTGAACCTTCATGGGTGAATTTTCCCATGCTGATGACGGGATAAATCAAGACCATGAAATCCGGCCGGCAACTGAAACGCTCCACGGGATCCATATCCCCCGCCTTGCCTGTATCATAGTGCGTCCCGATGGTTGCCGCCAAATGGCCACCGGCGGAGAAGCCCATGATTCCCAATCGTTTAGCATCGATGCCCCACTCCGCCGCATGAGCCCGCACGAGCCGCATGGCACGCTGTGCATCAAGCATGGGAATGGGATGGCGATACGTATTCAGAGGGTATTTCAAAACGACTCCCGCAATGCCGTATTGATGCAGCCATGCGGCGATGTCATGCCCTTCGTAGGAGGAGCATAATCCGCCGTAACCGCCTCCAGGACAGATCAATATGGCCGTGTATGGCTTTTTTGCCGTCTGCGGGACATAGACGGTGATGGTCGGAATGTCGCGATCCGCCTCCCCCATGGCGCCAGGCGCTTTGCCCGGCCAGACGTTCATCGTCGCAACTTTCTCCGCCAGAAGCATATTCGCCATCGCCAAAACCATCATCCATATCAAGCAACGTTTCATCATTGTCTCCTTAAAAATACGATTCATCCAAACGGGAGGATAACGCCTTCACGCATCCGCTAATATACCATTTTACGTCAATCTTTAAAGTCGATGAAGAAAACAACACCGTCTTTGATTGATAAAATCAATAAAATATTTGTAAATTGAAAAAAAACATATATTTATAAAAAATCACCTTTTTTCCGGCAGTTTTATAAGATTTTCCAATCTGAATCGTCTAATTAAATAAACACTTTTTTGGAGGAAACGTCATGAAAGCGTCGATAGTTAGCAAAACATTTTTGAAATCAGTGACTTTTGTCGTTTTTACCGTCTTCTTCCTCTGTTGTTTCCATATGGCTCATGCAGAGGAGCAGGAGAAACGGCCCAACATCGGGCATCCCGCGATTCTCGATCCAGTCGCCAGACTTTTCAGTTCCGAACACGCATTTGATCCACGAATATATCAGGAACGGCAGTTGAGTGAAATGTATCGTTTGTACAATGACACGGCAAAGGCCTTGATGGACATGCTGGACGACGGTGTCAAAAACCATCGCGAGGACAGAAGCTATCTCTCACCGTTGCACGTTGCGATCCAGGCGGTTGGTCGTTGGCACATCTATCCTGCGACAGATACGTTGCTTTCATTGCTCGACTACAGGCTCGATGAAACAACGGTGCCCAAGGCGAACTACGTCGGTTCGTTCTTCTATCCGGCGGCTTTGGCTCTCCGTGATTTGGAAATCGAACAGGCAAAAATCGTCAAATGCATCACGGGTGCGGAAACGAATGAGAAAATCGCCTTGCTGACATGGCTTCTCTGTCTTCGTTGGAGCTATCATGAGGAAGGGATCCAGAAGGCGACCGAGTTCATCAAGCATGAGTTTCCCAAATACCAAAGGAATCCCAGAAAAAAGGAGAAACTTGAAACGGCTCTCGGTATGCTTGCCAAATCAAAATATCCGCAGTTCATAGTGGACGCCCTGAAAAAGTAAAGGGATATGCAAGCGATTATCAATCAAAGGAAAAGACTATGAAAAACAGAATATCCAATATGATTAGCAACAGAACGGGCTGCGCCTTCCGAATATTGTTTACGGCATGTCTCATCGGCATGCTCCTGAATGTGAAAGCCGATGTGAAGGCGACCCATGCAAAAATGGAGAGCCCTGCTGTACTGGATTCCGTCACTCTGCTCAAATCCGCAAAAACCAACGATGAAAAATTGAAATATCTGGAGGAGCTCCATTATCTTTACATGGACAATGCGTTGTTGATACAGAACAAGTTACGCTATGACATAGCCAACCATCTGAAGGATGGCGGTTATTGTTCGCCTCTTCATCTTTCCCTGAGGGCAGTAAGTTGCTGGCATGTCCGTTCCGTCATGGACGATTTGCTCAAAATCATCGACTATAAACTGGATCCGCAGACTATACCGCGTGGTGGCGTTATGCCAGAGGATTACCTCCATCCCGTTCTCCGCGTTCTTATCAATCTCGGCATCGAAAGCGAAACAATCGTCCGCACCATCGCGAATGCGGAGTCGAAAGAACGTATATGCCTCCTGCTGTGGACATGGGGACATCTGAAAGGAGTGCGTAAAGAAGAAATACCGACGATTCTTGAGAAGGAATCAGTCCAATATCCGGAAGAAAAGCAGCAGAAAAACCTCCGGCTGGCCGCTGACTATCTGAAAAAGGCGGAGCATATCAGCGATTTGATTCGGCTGTCCGAAGAAACTGGCAAAACGCCATAGCAACAGGACAAATCGGGCGGAAGGAATATATTAATAGGAAAGTTTTTTCCTATTGTCGCCAACGTCTGAACACCGAAGGCACCACGTATGGCTTTTTTGCCGTCTGCGGGACATAGACGGTGATGGTCGGAATGTCGCGATCCGCCTCCCCCATGGCGCCAGGCGCTTTGCCCGGCCAGACATTCATGGTAGCGATTTTCTCCGCCATAGCCATGTTCACCATCACAACAGCCAGAACCGTCATCAACATCGTGTTTCGTTTCATGGAACATCTCTCATTTCTAAAAGTCTAAAGACTATTCATCTGCCAAATGTAAACTTGCTTCCATTAAATTTACCCAGTGCAAGCCATAAATCAACTTGACATTGATTTTCAGTCTGTGTTCGCATCTGAAGCACATAGCTTGCCGAAGTCATAATCCACGAAAAAAAAGGCATTTGCAAAATTTTAATTCCATATTATTGTAATCGAAAAACAGTTTTCTTCAATTTATTGACCAATATTCAGCCATTCACAGGAAGATGACCATGCGCCACGGAGTCAGAGGATTTGCCATTTTTGCATTTGCCGTATTGTCGCTTGTCTGCCCGAAGCCTTCTGCAGACGTTCTTCCCTGGCCGGACAAAATCGTCATCGACAATGGCTATTGCATGACTGTAACCGCCTTATTGAAAAGAAACGCCGCCTTGCAATTCACATGGCTGGATATCGCTAATCCGACTTCCCTAATTACTGATGGGACGGATTATCTGAATGCGAGTATCGTCCAATGTGATCGGCCGGACAGAGGAACACCCGATGTCGTCTTCCCATTGACATGGTCATGTCGCAATTCCACATTCAGATGTATCGTTCCCGATGTCTGGGGATGGGACGACGTGGGACGACAACGCATTGAAATGCTACGCGAACCCAATATTATCGAGTCTCTGCTCTACGATGATGAATACCTTAGTTATTCCAGTTTCCGTCAATGTGTTGCACGGGACAAAAAGACAGATTATGTACGATACCAAGTTAACGCCCATGATAGACATGAAAAAAGACTCGATTTGAATTTTTTGTCAACAGGCCCATTTACGCGCTCAAGGCTCACTCAGGAAAATAACCATGTCTGGTATTGTATCGACGGCGATGAAATTCTGGCAAGAAATTATAATTCAAGATGGATACGTGTCAAAGAAAGCGCCTACCCGAATATTTGGCCTAATATCGATATTGCAGAGACAAAAACACAAGACGCCTCCATTGAAAATGGTACATTGAAACCATTCATTGGCGAAAAAGCCGTCGGCAAACGCATTCTGGCAAACGGACAAGAACTAAAGAAGCCAGATGGACTTGAATGGTTTGTTTTGTTCAAAAACGAAAAAGGAGACATGTTCGCCTGCGGGCTCTTCCATGACAACCATTGGGAAGATTTGAATTGGCAATTGAAAACAGACATCCGCTGCGTGGTCGTCGATCATGACTGTGATTATATCCTGCTTTCAACCGACCTGACGTTGGACAAAAATGATGCGCGATCATCTTTGAAACAAGTAGTTAAACAACTTTCGGACAGGATGCTTATCGCCTCGTATCCGCTGTATTATAGCAACAACAAGGAGAAAGAGCCGTCTGCGCAGCCCGTTTTGAAGAATACTGAAAAAGCACAGGCGGCAACCGCTCCTGACGACAAGCCGTTGACACGTCTGTTCAACGACGAAGAACTGAAGGAGCTCTTTGCTCCGCCGGATCCATCCGTCATTCAAGACCATCTGGAATTGGGACTTGCATACGACTGGTGCGGACAATACCGTAATGCCCTTGCGCATTTGAAACAGGCGGAGGGCGTACGCGCCAAATTCGAACTGGCGCTTTTATTGCGAACAGGCCGTCCGGGGGTCGCCATTGACTACTCCCTTCCTGAACAGTTGCTACAAAAAATCATAGAGGATTTCAGGGTGGAGAAGCCAAAGAAATTCTCTTCATTGACGTCAGAGGAATGGATTTTTTACGCGCGCGTCAGTCTTGAATTGGAGCGGATGAATGAAAAGAGTTTCATCAATCGCCTTCAACAAAGAAAGGAATTCACAGAACTTCCTGTCATCACACACCCAGGTACGAAGCGTGATCAGCGTGGTTTATTCCATCACATCATCCTGGGCGAGCGGTTGCTGGAGGAGGGAATCCACCTCGGGGAGACAGCCGGACATTACTACCGAGAATACTACCGCCAACTGGGATATTATTGGCCCGTGGGACGGCGGAGCAATACGGATCGGATATGGAAGTCATATCAGACAAATGATTTAGAGGCACGAGCCGTCATGGCGTGGCTTGCGGGAACGCAACCGCGATATGCGGGTTATCGTGACAAGGGAAGCCATCTGCAGGATTTAAAAGCCGCCATCCGTGCGAAAAACAACCACGCTCAATATCTTCTCGGTATGATGTATCTGAAGCCGAACGCCTATCTGCAAACGGATAAGGAGCGTGCGCTCTTCTGGCTTCGTCGGGCCGCGGAACGCGGCCATGAACAGGCCAAGGCGGAACTGATTCTGTTGGGAGTCGATGACAAGGAGGCTAAAGCAAATCAATACAATCCGAACGGCAAAACATTCCGTTTAGTGACTCCCTGATTCCCTTATGAATGGACATGATGCGCCGTGGCGAATATATTAATAGGCATGGCATATCGCTGAAACCGTAAACAAACACAACGCATCATCACCATGAAAACCTATCGCATCGCCTCCTATCCTGGTGATGGCATCGGCCCAGATGTCATCAATGAAGCCATCGCATGTTTGAAAAAAGCCGCGCAAAAACACGGCTTTCTCATTGATATCACACACTTTCCATGGAGTTGCGAATGGTCGAAGGAACACGACGGTGCCGTCGTTCCAGATGACTTTCTTGACCAATTGAAGCCGTTTGACGCGATCTTTTTGGGAGCCGTCGGCAATCCGAAAATCGTGCCCGATCATATTTCACTCGTGCCGCTCGTGAGAATGCGGCAGGAGTTCGACCAGTATGTCTGCCTGCGGCCCGCCACCCTCTTCCCGAACGTGCCGACGCCGCTCGCCAACAAGAAGCCGGAAGACATCGATCTCGTCATCGTCCGCGAAAACTCTGAAGGCGAATACATTCCCGCCGGCGGCGAATTCAAGATGGGCAAGCCGGAGGAAGTCGTCATCCAGACGGCCGTCCATTCCCGCAAAGGCGTCACGCGAATCATTCGCCAGGCCTGCGAACTGGCCATGAAACGCCGAAAAGTATTGACGATGGCGACGAAATCCAATTCTTTGACGCACGCCATGGTCTTCTGGGATCGCATTCTCGCGGAGGTCTCCAAAGATTATCCGGAATTGAAAATCAACAAGATGCACATCGACGCGCTGTCGATGGCCCTCGTCCGTTCGCCCGAACGGTTTGACGTCATCGTCGGTTCGAATCTCTTCGGCGACATTCTCAGCGACTTGGCCGCCGCGCTCGTCGGCAGCCTCGGTCTCACGCCTTCCGCCAACATCAATCCGGAACGCATCTTCCCGAGTCTTTTCGAGCCTGTCCACGGCTCCGCCCCGGACATCGCGGGCAAAGGCATCGCCAATCCAATCGCCGCCATCCGTTCCGCCGCCATGATGATGGATTTCCTCGGCGAAAAAGAAGCCGCCCATTCCATCGAACAGGCGGTCATCGACAACCTTGCCGACGGTAGAATCCGCACGCCGGACCTCGGCGGTTCCTCCACGACGCACGCCGTTGGACAAGACATCCTTTCTCGAATTTAAGCCATGCGTGGGATGGTCGCAATCTGTGCGACCATCTGCGTCACGTGCAAACACTTGGCATTCATGAAACCATGCATCGTCGAAATCTGCCACCGTTTTCTCGAAGATCGGGACAGGCCGACTCCTCCGACCGGGGGCATTTCAAGAACCTTGGAGAGGAAAAGCATGGCATCGGATTCGGAACATTTTGATGCTCCAATGCTCTCTAGTTTAGCCCCAATGAAATTCGCAGGCATGAAATCCCCATTGGAAAACATCCAAACATGGTTGTAATTTATTGAATTGCCAATTATGCACGACATTCATCGGGAACAGGATATGACGATTTACCAACCAATGCCACACACGGAGCCTGCAGTCGAACGGTTAGTCGGTCTCTTTTATTTCCTGTGGCTCGGCGAACATGGCCGCACGAAACCGTACGACGTGACGAAAATTCTCGCCGCCGATCCCGATGCGGGGCACAAGCCTGACAGCCCTGAATGGGGCGCAGAAGGCGTGTACCACCATTGGGGCGAGCCGCTTTACGGATACTATTTTTCAGATGACGAATGGGTGATTCGTCATCATGTCAAACTCATCATGCAGTGCGATATTGACTTTCTTTTCTTCGATACGACAAATGCAGTCATCTATGAAAAGAACGCCAAGCTCGTCATGCGCGTCCTGCAGGAATACCATGACGACGGATGGCGAATTCCGCAGGTGATGTTCTACACGAACACGGCCTCCGGCAAGACTGTCGAAAATATCTACAACGCCATCTACAAGCATGGATTTGCAAAAGATACGTGGTTCAAACTGGATGGCAGGCCCGTCATTGTCGCGAAGGAGGAGGAATGCTCGGAAGAGACTAAGGCGTTTTTCACCATCGTAAAGTCGCAGTGGCCGAACGAGCCAGAGAAGCCCGGCGGTTGGCCATGGATGGATTTCACGCGCCCGCAACGCGTCTTCCACGGCGAAAAAGTCAATCGGTCTGTCATGAATGTCTCCGTTGCCCAGCATCCGCAGCTGCGGTTCGGCGATTCCGCGATGTATGGCGAGAAGAACAACTGCGGACGCGCATTCCACAACGGCGAAAATGATTCCACGCCAAACGCATGGAAGAAAGGATGGAATTTCCGCGAACAGTGGGAGCGGGCCCATGAGGCCAAGCCGGACATCGTGCTCGTCACCGGCTGGAACGAATGGATCGCCGGCCGCTGGAAAGGAACGAAAGAACGGCCCATCATGTTTGTCGATTGCGCAAACTATGAATATTCCCGCGACATCGAGATGATGCGCGGCGGATACGGCGACACCTATCTCCGTCTGCTCAGGGAAAATGTCCGCCGTTTCAAAGGGCTTTCCGACGATGTCGCGCCCAATCCGCCGTTGACAGCGAAACGCTATCGCTGCTTCGCCGATTCCGCAATGCCGCGCAACGCAGAAGGTTATGGGACGAGATATGTGAATTTCACGCAGCGAAACGCACCGCGTTGGATCGACGTGGCCCACGATTCGGATTCCGTCACATTCATCGTGAAAACGGCAGAACCGATTACAGGTTCGGAAAACGAAGGTGATTTCATGCGCATCTTTGTCAACGGCAATGCAGTGAACAGCTTCGGCAAAACCGTCATCGACGGCGACACGATGACGCTTTCCGTTCAACGCAAGTCTCTTGGATTAAACCATGACTGCTTCCGTTTCGAGTTCAAGTTCATCGACTCGACGATTTCCTGCCAAAATCCGCTCGACTGGTACGACCACGGCGTCGTGGAGCCTCTCGGCCGCCTCCCGTTCATTTATTGTGGAACAGATGGCATCTTGCGTTCATGACATCTCGCTTCTGGACTGCCGCACTCTTTTCCGGAAGGAGCAGATATGGTTTTCGCAAAGGATACCGAACATGCCTATCTCTACTCTCTTGGCGAGTTCAGTGCCGCGGAGGACGGCATTCGTGAAACCACGGATTTGATTGAAAAGTACAAGAGAGGGTTGCTTGGTGCGCTTCCAAAGCCTGATTTGTTCAATGTCGCGAAGCGAAATCGCACGGAGTGCGGAACAATCTTAACCGCACCCAAGCGCCCGTAGCGACGCGCAGAGTGCGGTATGATGCCCCCCGCTCTAAAGACTGGAGGCGGCGGGAATCCAGCCCTGCGGAGCCTTGCAATTCAGCCCCGTGGGGGTGGCAGGAAATTAGTCGTGGATGAAGTGAGTGCGAAGGTACGAACGTAACCCACGGTAAGGCAATAAAATACATACAGAACTGCATAGCGGTGGAAGGAACGTTTGCGCAAAATGGCAAAATTGCCATCTTGCGATACGTAATAAGTTGATTCTCAAAGCAGAAAACAAATGATTTCTGTTCGAACAATAACCACATACGGGTGACGACATCTTTTCCGCCGTCACCTGTTGTTCCATGCAAAGCTTTCAAATTCCCCTCCAGCATTGGACATGGAAACCATTGCGCACGTATGAGAGGCGCAGGCGGGACGCGCGCGCCACCTCCCACGGCGCAGGCGGGACGCGCGCGCCACCTCCCACGGCGCAGGCGGGACGCACCGCGCCACTACCGCATCAGCCGTGCAATCGCTTCACCGACCTGCCGACGCAGTTCCGACAGCCGTTCCGGCTGCGGCAGCAAATGTTCGGACTTCCGTCCGCCTGCGTTCGGAATGAAAACCAACGCCTTCACATCCTCCAGAAGCTTCTTCGCGGCGGCATCGTTCTTCTCGTTTGCAAGTTTCTCCAGCAGCGTGTAATAGGCATAATCTTCCACGCCGTCGCGAAGTGCCTCCAGACGGACGGAACTAAGGATAGGCTTGTCCTTTAAGGCCTTGGGGCTTGGATAAATGACATATCCATCCGCGTTCGGATAGCGCACACGGAACGTGTGGCCAGGCCTGTCGGACTCGAAATGGACGGTGTGGATGCCCCACTCAAGCGGATCGTGTGTAAACCAATCCGCCCCCCAGTATTCATAGCCCAACAGGCCATGTTTCCACGCATATAGTGGCAGCAGCCGTTCAATGGCGTTGTACGGCGTATCAATGCACATCTGGCCGTCGGTCGTGATCAAAAATTCCGCTCCTGCGTCTTTCATGATCTTGAATTGTTCGGGCGTGACCTGCCCCTGGACGCCGATGCCCCACACGTCCAGCTTGCCAAGCCATTCGGGCACGTAACGCCATGTGCTGGAATAGATTTTGACGGTCGGCCACGCTTCGTGGAACATGTCACACAACGCGATCATCTGTTCTTTGATGCCGGGCACGTTTTCATGCGGTTCGTCGGCCACATAAAGAAGGAAGCGGTCTTCGAGCCCCATGTCCCGCAGATGTTGCATCATGAGCTTCAACGCCTCCTGGCATACACGTTTGTACTCATCTGTAAACTTCCCTCTATCAACACCTTCGTACGGCCATTCGCCTGGATACGGCTTGACACCGAGGAAATTGGCCGGCGGCCTTCCCCAGCCGAAATGCTCACGGAAAATCGGCAGATAGAGACGTGGCATGACATCCAGCTGCTTGAGCAGGAATTGCGCGTTTTCGTCGAATTTTCTAAAATCCGCTGTCACCTTGCCATCGACTAGTTTGAAAACCGGCCGGCTGGGTATTTCGTCGAAACCAAGCTTATAGGATTGTCCAAGAAACGTCGCCAGTTGCATGGGCGTATAGCGTTTATGTTCCGAGCCTTTCCAGAAGCGGTTGTCGAAGATGGCCGTCAAATTGTTCTTCGGTAGTTTGAACGGCCAGACCGTCACTTTATAAGGGACTTTCAGAAGTATCTTCTTACCCAAAAGTGTCTTCTTGCCATCTATGAAATAGATTACGCCACGATAGACGCCAGGCTTGGTCGAATAATCAGTCGTGAAAAGCATTTGGAAGCCCGATGTCATGTTCGAAATGCCGACGATTTTCTTGCCATCGACTGGCATCAGCGCGTCTGGATACAGTTCGGGAAGGCAGTCGGACGGCACGCACAATCCATAGACAGGAAGATTCGTGAAGCTGTTGTAGCGGCTCTCCGAATCGACTTTCGCGTATGATCCCATGCACATTCCCCCGAAGGAAGGCCCCTTATTGCCGTTTTCATCGCGCGGCTCGCTGACGTAAAACGTCAATATCTGGATGTCAGATGATGCGCGAACCGCCAACTGTAATGGTTCCGACTCGCCCTGCGCCATCCAGATCGCAGCCTCGCAAGGCTTGTCCTCAACTGGCGTGTCTTGGAACACTTTTCGAATTGTATCGACCTGCATGGCCCGCAACGGAGCTTTCGCCGTCAAATCAGACTGACTTTCCATGACCGCCTTGGACAACGGAAGCACCTCCGCCAGCAGAAGTCCATCATACTCAAGGCGTTCCGCCGATTCGGATGACAGATGGATTTCGATGACGCTGTCCGGATACTTCCCTGTGACAGTCGTCGCGAACGGCCGCCAGCCGCTGCCTGGCACGCCGACGTTGATGTTCGTATAGGGCGACGGCTTGCCTTTTTCAAACTCATGTGCCCATATCCGGCAATGATTCCTGCTGTTAACCCAGCCCGCCATCAGATACGTATGCCCCGTTATGACAGGGACTTGCTGATACAATCCATGCCAGCCTTTCTGCCCTTCCGCCAATTCCACGACGCCCATCCGCTTGCCGAACAAACCGCCGTCCGCGATGCAGCACGCCTTGTCGTTGGCACCGCCATGCCACACATCATCTGTTTCGAACGAAGGATTTTTAACGAGATTTACAGGTGATTCCAAGAAAGTCGCATACGACTCCTTGTCGATCCTCTCCGTGCCTTTTGCCTCCAAGTCACTGAGGATGAGGCTGTTCTGCGCGGCTTTCGCATCAGACATCTGATTCTGGCGGTCTTTTGCAAGATAGATGGAAATCGGCAGCGAACTGCGCGGCGCGATGCCGTCGATTTTGAAGATAATGACATCACCCGCCTGAATATGCGGCGCATGCTTTCCGTTGACGAACACTTTGTAGGCCGACGACGGATAGTTGGCGTGGACAACGCGGTTGGCCTGGAAGGCGCACAGACGCTCTCCCATCGGCTCGTCCGTCACGTTGTAGGCAGCCAGCAAATAGCGTTCAGGCCATTGCGAAGCATCCGCTTCCCATGCCTTATTATGTTTGGGTTCAGCAATTTCCATCTTCTCGACATTGCCGAGCTTGTATTCGAACTGGTCCTTCGTCTCGAAAAGCAGCTCCACGTCGTCGAACCACGCCGTACCCTTTGTGGCGTGCATGACCGTTCCGAAATTCATCGAGTTCGCGTCATCGGGCACGACGCCTGTCATTTCAATCTGCTTCCAGTCGAACGTGCCGATATTGCCCCATTCGTTTTTCGGATCGCGCCCCACGTTGCCCGATGGGCCGATATGCGCGTAAAAACCTGCGCCCAAGCTACTTCCTTCGATGTTTTCACCCTTCACCCAGCAGCGCAGGACATAACGACTGCCCGGCTGGACGGCGAACGAACGACCGAACTGCACCCATGATGGATTAGCACCATCCAACACTGTCGTCATGACTGATTTTCTGCCTGAATGTGCGACCGTGTCCGAACGCGCGTTGACATGCTTGTCGTCCGTCATGGCGGAACGCCATCCGGGCGGCGCGATTTCATTGCCATCTTCAAAGGAATCGCTGAACATCTTCAGCGGCGCACGAAGCTTGTCAGGCAAATCCCATGCCAACGGATTGTCCCAATAGATCCACAGCGTGATGGTCTGCCCCGCATCCGCCTTCACGGGAACGACAACGCTGCCGTCCTCCGCTAACGTAGCTCCTTCAGGATGAATGGCATACATGAGCTCCATGCCGTTGTCGTCAACAAGGCGGACGTCCTTCGACGGCTTTCCCGCCAGCCCAAGTTCCTTGATGGAAACGAACAGCATGTCGCCATCGGAAGCGGCATCGCTTTTGTTCGTGATGACGATTGCACGCCGCTGCCTGTGCGGGATGTTGTGGTCAAGATACTGCGGATAATGCCATGGTGCCGCCGCCATTTCCAACGCCATGATCATCAGCAAGACAGCAAAATGTGTGTGTTTCATCATTTTTTCCTTAGATTTTTTTTAAATTCTAGAAGATCTAGAAGCTCTAGAAGCGCTAGAAGCTCTAGAGGCGCTAGAAGCTCTAGAGGCGCTAGAAAAACTCATTACTCATTACTCATTACTAAATTGCTGGCAGAATCAGTCTTTTCTGCCTGATTCGTTCAACATAGTCCTCCACGGATTCGATCGGCGTGTCCGTGCCGACGACGAAATCCCTGATATCACCGAAATTATGTGCGTCCGAACCGGCCGTCATCGGCAGGCCGTATGCCTCTGCATAGACTTTCGCCAAATTGTTATCGACATCCAGATTGCCGAAATTGACAACTTCCACGGCATCGACGCCGCCTGGAATCAGATGCATGCATTTGAGGTGGCGAGACCGACGGAACGGATGCGCATGGACAACGAACGCCCCTTCGGATCGCACCAACGCAAGATATTCCTTCATAGGCAGTTGTGCGCTTTCTGGATGTTTCAGCAACCAGTCTTCATCCAGCCCGTATGTCAGAAATTCCGCCCCGTCGGTAGCCGCCTCGAAACCGAAAAACACCTTCAGGCCGATTTCATCACCGCGCGCCTTCGCAGCCTTGTAGCCAGCCACCGCCACGGCGACCTGCTCCTCCCACGGAGCCGTACGGTCCGCCCGCGTATTGCCGTTGATGTAATGATCCGTTATGATGATGCCCGAATAGCCTTTTTGCTTGTAGGCCTCCGCCGCTTCGGCCCCCGTCCATTTCCCGCATCTGCTGCTTTCCGCCGTATGCACATGCGCATCAAATAAATACATAAATAGTTCAACTCCTATTCACAAACATAAATGCAAAATCGCAAATGTCTGTTCCTGCCACCACTCCGCGGTTCCATTGTTTTTTCGCATTTACCGTGGGTTTCGCGGCGCCGGAGGCGCACGCTCCGCCCACGTCTGTGTTCCTTGCACCCCTACGGGGTTGAATTCCTGCCACCGCTACATGGTTTTATGTGTATTTTATTGCCTTACCGAGGGTTACGCTCACGCCTTTGGTACTCGCTTCACCCACGGCTGTGTTCCTGTCGCCCCCACGGGGCTTGAAATCAGCATACATGAAGACTTTTGAGAGTTGCGTTTGAATACACCCTTAAAGCATTATTTCACATCAATCGTATAAGTGTTCGTCACAGACGGGCCGTCCGTCGGGGAAAGCTCCTTCGCGGCGCTCCATTGCTCCAGATTAATATGTTTATGTACGGTGTTCATATACATATAGCAGAAATCAACATCAGATGGATTAAACGTGTTTGTAATCATGATGTTGCGATTGTCAGGAGTCTTGTAGGCGACCTGCCAGCTGCCCTGCGGCTTCTCGGCATCCTTGCCCCACACCTCCAAGTAATCCAGTGCAGGATCCATCAGAGTCGATAGAACAACACTGCTTTTCTTGCCGTCCGCAAATGTCCGAACCAACGTTGCATTCTGCGGTTCAAAAACATGGAACGCGGGATGGACACGGAAGGAACGGTTGCCTTTCACCGTCTTCGACGTATATTTAGACGACACCTTGAATGAATTGCCCGCAAGTTCGATGCGACGAGTCACGAGAACACCGTCCTTCAGCAGGCATTCTATTTCCACAAAGTCCTTGCCTTGAGCCTTTACCGTGTATTTTTCATTCCATCCCAAGCCACGCAGCTCCGGCGTGGCGTATTCTTCATAGCCGTCGATGTCAGGATGATAGCCATCCTTGTTGTCGCCGTTGACGCGCAGGATGTCGCAACCGTCCGCCAGTTGCGCACGCCAGATGCGGCCGCCCAGAGTTGGCAGGATGTCGAGTGACAACACATCGTTCTTCAACGTCACGATCGGATACTTGTTGGCTGCATTGCGGCGTGCGGCCAGCCAGTTCGCTGTCGTCCAGCGCGAATTCTCACTTACACGCGACAGATTCGCTTTCTTCGCAACTTGTTCGAAGAAATTGAGTTCCGACATGGAGGACAGGCTGCCGATCAGCATGCCGTCCTTCAGATAGAACGCGGAGGACGCCAGCATCTGCTTCGCGTAGATGATTGGAAGATAAGCCACCTGCACGCGGAACAGCTGGTCGGGATTGTCCTTCACGGCTTCCATCGCCTGCTGGAACAGCTCCGTCGATTTGTCCATCATCGCCTTGTCGTTCAGATACTGCTGTGCAGAAGCGTAGATGCGGACATGCAAGTCCTTCTTGTTGCACACGTTATCGTGGAGCATCGTCAGATATTCACGGATGAACGGTGCGGCCGCGCCGTAGTAGCAATCCGTGAATTCACGGATTGCCTTATCGACGTCATACATCGGCTCCCAGAGCAGTTTCGCCATGACGTATGCACGCAGTTCCGCCAGTTCGCCCGCGTCGCTGTAGTAATTGGCCTCTTCGAAAATGCTCGTCACATGGTTGCGGATGAAGAAGTCGATGTTCGGGGCCAACACGCGGAAATTCGGGAACGGCATATTGTTATGTGCATAATTGATGACGTAGTCCCAAATATGCAGGCGGTTGCAGATCTTCGCCCAGTCGCGAATGTCATCGACGAATGTCTTGTTAAACGGGCAGGTCTCCAGAGGATGTGTGAAGCAGCATTCGATTGAGCAGAGGCGGATGGCGACGTTCGGCGCGGGTTTCACGTGTTTCGGTGGCTTGCGCGTATATTGGTACGCCAGCGTGTCGATGATCTTGTCGGGATAGTCCTTTGCAACATCGTTGGCGATCGCATTGACGAAATGGAGCAACGGGCCTGCCTGGCTACCTTCTTCTTCAGCCAGTTTGCGGCACTTCTCACATGTGCAGTAATTCCGCCAGTCGTTCTGCGACACGCTGAAAATCATGGCTTCGGGATGCTCCTGAATGCGTTTGCGTATTTCCGCCGTCGCGATGCGGATGACGTCCGGATTCGTCAAACAGAGCTGCGACCGCTCAATGACGCGTTTTCCTTTGATTTCCGAATAGTATTCAGGATGCTCCGCTCCGTAGATGGCCGGCGGTACAAGCGAGTTGAACGTATGGACGAAACCGCAATAAATAACGTGACTGCCCCACTTTGCATCCGCATGGACGGCCGCGCCGTTCATCTTGTTGCGTACGCCGAATTCGGGTGGGTAGTTACACGTGTAGTTCGCATCGCGTTGCTCCAGATACGGCACGAACACTTTCTTCAAGTTGTTCAGATCAATCTCCTCTTCCGCTTTCGGAATATAGGAGCAGTCGGCTGTGAACCAGCGGCAGCCCAGATAATCGTCAAGTAGCGTATAGACAGCATATAGCACGCCACGCTGTCCACCGCCAAGCAGTATCGCGTTGTTATTCGGATTGCTTTCCACATGGATGCCTTCCAAGCCGAGTTTCTCATAATCGACCTTGAATCCATATTTCTCCAGCACGCGGTTGCGACCGATGAAAATCGGAATCTTTTTAAGATTTTCCGTATTCGTCACGATATCCAGCGATTCCCCCGTCATTTCCTCCAGATAATATGCAAGTTCCTCTGCTGCAAACTTTTCCGATGGTGTCGCATCTTCGGGGATAATAATGACATGCCCATTACCCGATAAAATGGCTCCGTCGATTGTAATGGTGCGGCGGCCGACATTCACACGCTGCTTCTCGGCATCCATCAGAATCTGCATCCCTTTCTTGTACCATGACTTAGCCAAATCGTCGGGCAATTTCTGCGCGTCATCTGCCGATTTCACGATTTCATTCGCCATGTCAAGTTCAACCAACTTGTCCGCCAGTTGCGCCTTGCGGAGCTGTCCTCCGAGAGCCAACGTGGGTATTGTCAATTCCCATGCCCTGCGGCAGGAAGCCTCGTTTTCACCCTTTCGGAACGCATCCACAAGTACTTGGACACGTTGGAGCACCGTCAGCGGTGCCATGAATTCGTTAAGGCGTTTCGGACCGTCCGGCGTGATGATGCCGCCGCCGCTGATCATGTCCGAAATATACGAAAGATTATTCGCCTCGTCGAGCTTGTTCTGGATGATGAGGCAGTCGATGTCGCCGCGGGAAATGCCGTCCGTCACGGAAGCGAGTTTCTTCAGAGCGGCAAAATCGCCTTTCCTTAAATAATAGCGCGCCAGCAACCGCGCCTCATGGTTGGCGGGCTTCGCAAGCTTCTGCAATTCAGCGATGTGCTCTTCGGCAGACTTGACCTTCACGATTTCCAGTTCGTCAATCCATGCCTTCGCCTTGCTGCTGCCTTCAATGACCAGCGGGATGAACGTATAGGTTTCATCAGGGCCATAGAAATCGACGGTGACCTTGCGCCATTCGCCGTCAGGCTTCAACGTCGTGCTGAACATGAAATTCCAGCCAAAGGAATACCAACCGTAAGTATAGAGAGCAAAGACATTTCCATTGCTGCCTGCCTCGCATTTTGCCCACGCTGTCGCACGATAGACGGCATAGGGTTCGATCTTGAGTTTTCGTTCGTTGTACGATGTCCAACGGGTCTGCGCTGTCACGCCGAACATGCCCGCCTTTTCTCCCGAATGCGCCTCCGTCTTGACGCCAGACGCGTCAAATTCGCGATCCGGCCACAAATTCTCCTGCGCCATCCCGAATAACGGCAACATCAATGCAAGCAACAACCATTTCTTCATGACTTTCTCCTATTATTTGTTATTTTTGAAAATCATTCTTTGATATTTTACAAAACTCGATGACCGCAACGCCCACCGCCGGCAGGACATAACGATTACCATCCACTGCAACTTCTTTTGGCTCAAAGATATCTGCGACTTGGTCATAGACTTCGTCCTGCGGATTCGCCGCGATTTCCAGAATCTTGCTTGGCGTTGTCTCAAAGCCTGGAATCGAAAACGTCACCGTCCGCGACATCGTCCTGCTCAGATTGACCAGATGCAGCCACAGCGTGTCGCCGCGAATGCTCGCGGCGGCATCAACTCCGTCAGGTGCCTGCACCGCAACGGCTTCCGTTCCGATATTCTGGCTGAACAGCTTCATGATCGTCCCTACGGGCAGGAAATAGGCGCGACCGTTGCGGATCGGCGTCGGCAGCATGATGGCGTTGTTCTGCCAGCGGTTGCCCATGAAATCCGCAAGTGTCGCGATTTCAATCGTCTGCCCATGCCGTTGCAATATGTTCGCGCAACGCGCATACGCCACACCTGCGTACCACGATGACAAAAAGTCACCGCGATGGCGACCGCCAATCGCATAATGCCCTTCCGTCATCGCCAGTTTCTTTCCATAAGGTGCAACGGATTTTTCCATGTAGAGAATTCGGTCTTCAAAGTCTCGTGTCGATTCCAGCATCTTCTCCCACGTTGCATCGGCATCGAGGCGGTAGTTCATGCCGTGCAGCGACTTGTAATTCTCACCGCCGCCGATGTGGTTGTGGAACGCGACCATTTCCGCGCCGTCACCGACAGCTTCGCAGATGTCAGCCGTCCAATCGCACGTCTTTCCTTCTAGATATCGTTTCTGCCACGCGTTGTTCTCGCCATCGCCCCACACGATCAATTTGATGGATGGATCGACTTCGCGCATGGCTTTGATAAACAATGGGGCTCGTTCGGCATTCTGTCGGCTCGTGTAACCATTTCTGTCATAACTGGTTTCGTTGCCGATCTGCCAATAGCGGACGTTGAATGGCTCCGCATGGCCATGCGATTTCCGCAGCGCATCGTCGGGATCGTTGCAGTAACGGACCCATTCAGCCGCCTCCTCCGCTGTGCCGAGACGATTTTCGCCATTTGCAGGATTCGCCCAATGCATCCGTCCATCCGACTCAAAATTCACGCAGAAAAGCAGTTCCGAGCCGCATTCCTTCGCAAGCTCCGCCAATTCCGCCGTTCCGACTTGATTGAGATAAATGCCGTCCCAGCAGAGATTTTGCATGGGAACACGATATGGTCCGACGCCTTCTTCCCAATGGTAGTACGATGCGAAGCAACCACCCCACCGCAGCATCGGCGGCGCAAGCCGTTTGACGATTTCCACGGCTTTTGGCTGCCATTTGTTCGCCATGAAATCCCACGCCGCATCGATGGACGTATCCGTCGTCCCCAGCGGTTCCGCGAACTGCATGAACAGATACGGTGACAGCCTGTACAGCGGTTTGGGATCAATTTGGATGATATTCATGGCTAAATCCTTAAGAATGCGGAACATTCGATGTTGAGTTGCAGCGTTTCCACATTCGTGTCGTCCTGCCCTCCAGATGACTTCGCTGGCGGCGGAGCCACGATTTCAAATCCGCGTACTCCGAAAAACTGCCCAGAAACATTCAACAATTGCAAAAATGTCGTCACTTGTTCCAAGGTCCCCTCCACGCCAAGGCGCACGGGAAACTCCAGCAGGAACGGCGCGCCTTCCTTTTTTTCATCCAAGACGAAAGCCGTCACAGGCTGCACGCTGATCAGAGCCGCTCCCTTCCGCTTGCCGTCCAAAGCCGTCGCCTGAATGGTTTCATGCGTCCGAAAATGCAGACCGCTTTTCTCCACCATATCTGCCAGCATATCGACGCACCAACATTGTAACAGCAACTGGTAGTTATATTTAGATTTCGATTTCTGCGAAAGGTTCAGCACTTCAGGAGCGACATAGACGCCGCGCTGCTCAAATCGTGTCTGCATCTCGCTGAACTCCTGCTGGAACTGCGAATTCAACACGCCGCCCATGAAATCCGATGTCTTGTCGTATCCACGTGCCGTCATCCGCCCTTTTAATGCCGAACATGAGAGTTTCATCGCCGCTTCCGACTGCGCTTTCAAGCCGTCCTTCCCCTCCAGCCGCGCTTTCCCCTCCGCCAATATCTTCTCCAGACTCTCCTTCTGCATCGGCCATTTTGATTTGCTCAAACGCTTTTCCTTGCCGACCAGCTCATCACGCATATCCTTGGCATCCAAAATGTTCGGGCGAATGACCAGAATATGCAGCAGCAATAGAAGCGCGAGGCAGGCAAAAAGGATGCCGCCCAGTATCTTGTATCGTTTCAGCCAATTGTCCATATCGCCCTATTCCCTCCTCAGCTCCGGTTCGGCGTATGGCATCCGAAGCGTAAATGGCTTGTAATGATGACCTTTCATCTTCAAAAGAAAATCCGTCCACGGTGCGGCAAGTTCCGCACGAGCCCCTTCCGAAATGTCCTCCGTCGTATCGACGCGACCGAATACCTTCTTGTCGCTCAACTTCACCGCCAGTTCTCCCACACGCTTCATCGCCTCCGAATATCCCGCCTTGTCTTCCATCGTCGTGAATCCCGCAGCAATCATCGCCGCTTCGTCTTTCACGCTGCCAACACGAACGACAACAGGAAATTCCATATCCGTGCGATTCTCCTTTTCAGCGACTCCGCCATCGAAAAGGCCCCCAACCGCCTTTTTCTGTTCTTTGGGAAGCCTTCTGCCCCGTCGTGCAGCCTCCTGAATTTCCTCCGCATGTTCTTCGCGACCGCCCCAACCACGATAGCAGGCGACATCCGCCAGATAATAGAACCAAGTCCCGTCTTCTGTGGAACGACTGAGCAAATCCAATGTCTTCAATATTCTGCCAGAACGATTTACAGTTTCGGCGACAGGAGCCATGCGCTGTTCCAGATTGCCAATTGTCGCCATGTTTTCATCAATTTTGCGAATCAACGCCTCGCAATCCCTCAACTGTTCTTCATAATGGGACATCTGCTGCATCATCCCGCTGCTAGCATGCCACGCCAACAGCTCAATCCCCAGAATGGACAGCACGATTGCAGCCGCCGCACCGACGGCATACGGAAAACGCTTCTTCCGATGTTGCATCGCAACGACATCTGGCGGCAGCAGCGACAATGGCAGGCTACTTCCATGCGCGCTCTCCAATCCAAGCCCGAACGCCACGGCGTATTCTGGATGGACGGTGCCGCCAAATTCTGGCCCCAACAGCTCCATCTTGCTCTCAAACGCATTCTCCAACCATGCCCTCAACCCGCCGACACGGCTCGCACCACCGCATAGATATACCTTATTAATAGGGACTTCCGCAAGCTCCGCGCATTCCTGGCTGCGCCAATGCTCAACAACGTTCTGTATCTCCGAATCCAACGATTTCGCGGCACGCCACAAGTCGGAATGGGACGACTCCGCCGTCAAATCCACCTCCGCCAACATCGTGGCCACACCATGTTCCCCCGTCCCCGCCAAGCTCTTATGACTCGATACACGTTCACGAACCGCCTGCTCAAACGAATCGCCGCTGAACATCATCGACCCCATGAACAACGGCTGTCCGCCCGCCACGACTATCGCCGTCGAATTCACCTTTCCCAAATCCAATATCAATATCGGTCGCTTTTCGTCAAGATATTCAGGATGAAGATGATACAGCGTATTCACGACCGCCATTCCAGACATGGCGACATCATCGCAGGGGATATCCGCCCGCGACAACGCGTCCATTTTTTCACGGATGGCCTGTTCACGACACAATCCTATGAGAACAGGATTCTTACGTCCAAAGCCTCCTTTCACGGAAACATAGCCGTGCAGGAAATGCTCGTCCGTGAAATCCCCCATCTGCTTCGTCTCCTGTTCAACCAACGCCGCCAGTTGGGACGGATTGCTCGGCGGAAAGTCTGCAAGCTGTGTGGTTGCAATATATTGCGGAATACCTAAGCACGTCTTGGCTCCCAGCAATTTCTGCCCAGCCAGCCAGTCATGAAGGCCATGATACATCTCGCCTTCGTTCAGGATGCCCTCTTCCGTCAAATCAAATTCACGAGCCTCGACAAAGCGCGCGTTCCGCCCGTCCCCCTCAAACACGGAGACTTTCACGCTCGCGCTGCCGATATCTAAGCCTATGGATCTTTTATTTTTCATTTTTTTTGAATTTTCTAGATTGTCTAGAGCTTCTAGATTGTCTAGAGCTTCTAGATTGTCTAGAGCTTCTAGGGCCAAAGCGCTTGCAATTCTCCAAGATTATCGCATGTAAACGTCGGCGTCACATCCGCCTTGCTGGACAGATCGGCACCCGGCCCGATGATGCGGCAGGTCAGCGTGCCCGCATTGACGCCCGCCGCGATGTCCGTCGCGAGGCGGTCGCCGCACATCAAGGCGTTTTCCGGCTTGACGCCGAAACGCGCCGCTGCGCGTTGCAGGAAACCCGCGTCTGGCTTGCCGAGCTGCCTAAGTGTCTTTCCGGTCGCTAGTTCTACGCATTTGGAAATCGCTCCGCAATCGACAAGACGCGTCGGGGCATCCGTAGGGCAGAACACGTCCGGATGCGTCGAAAAGCCGGGCACGCCATTGTAGATGAACCATGAAGCCTCGCACAACCGCTTGTATGTCAACGTCTTGTCAAAAGAAACGATGACTGCTTCGGGATTGTCATCGACGATTTCATAGCCAGCCTCCTCCATCTCCGCTTTCATTGCGGGGACGCCGAGCAAATACAGCTTTTTCCATTCCGGATGCTCCGCCCGCAGCGTATCGACAAGAAAATCGACGGACGTGTAGAAATTCGCCTTCGACGTCTCGATGCCGTATTTCGCGAGTCGCGCCACGTATTCATCCTTGCTGTAGGATGAATTGTTCGAGCAGAAGGCGTATGGAATATTCCGCGATTTCAGGAAATCAAGAAACGGCATCGTCGTGGGATACAGCGTCCCGCCATGGTAGATCGTCCCGTCCATATCCAGAAACACGGCCTTTACATTCTTCAACAAGGGTGACTTAGACATACAAATTTCCTACTTTTTTTACTTGCGAAACCGCTCAAGCAGTTTGATTTACATCATTCGGCATTCTGCGGCCACGAATGCGGCCAATCCATCTCATCTTTCACCTTGGCTGTAATATTCAGCCGCAGCAAAACCTCCTTCGTCTCCTGACTACGCATCGGCGAAAACACAGGCTGTCCCACAAAGCAATCGTGCTTAAGCACTTCTGGATCAAGCATTTTGCCATCGCCGCTCAAGACAAGGAACGATGGTGCCGTGTTGGCTCCCAAAGACTGCAATATCCACAATTCACCGCCCGCCTTTCCGCTGGAAATCAAATGCAAGGCGCCATGTTCATCCCGTTGCAACGAACCGACACATTGCACGCCTGCGCTCAACGCTTGGCAAAGCATCGCCCTGTCCGCTTCCAGACGTTTGATAAATATCGTGAAATTAGGCAGTTTTCTCCACATCTCATTAATCTGCTCAACCGCTGCTTTCGTATCAGGATGGTCGCGGTTCATCCATGGCACATCCGTATTGACGGCCTTGACGATATCGACCCATGCCGTGCTTTCAGGCAATGACTCACGGCAGTTCTCGTTCAAAAAGAATATAAGCCGTTTCGCCAGCCATGCGGACGGCACGGATTCAATCTCCTGTACACGCAGTTCCATAAGTCCTTTCAAAACATGGATATCCAAGTTAGAAGCTTCATTTGCCTCCGCAATCAGCTTGTGCAGGAAACGTGTGTGCGGAGCCAAATAATCCGCTTCGCGTGTATGACGTTCAAATTCGTATTCCTCCGTTGTCAATTTTTCGGGAAACACTTTTCCCGTATGGACGAGATGCGGTCTCTCATCGCCGTTTTCAGACCAGTAAATAGTTCCCCAGTATTGTGTTACACCATCGGTTGTCCTCGACATGATCGGTGTCGGCGAATACAGCGTCTGCCAATTGGGCGCCCCTTTGCGGCGGTATTTCATGACATAAATCTGAAGTTCATTCTGATTGCCCGCCAACAGTCCCGCCAGTTTGCCACGCAATTTCCGAGTTGTATTGATCAGTTCGCCCGCTCGTAGCAAATCTACTTTCCAGATAGAATCGTCGCTGACGGCTTCCCCCTCCAGCAACGCTTTCAGCCGTTTCTCGCCGTCGCTTCCAGGCATCAACGACGGTAGGTTGAATTTTGATAACAGACAAGCTTTCGGATAGATTCCGAATTGCTTCAAAATCACTTGGTAATCCGAATATTCTGGCTGCCCAGCGCCGATGGCGACAAAATCTTTCAGCAGCTGTTCATAGCGCGTAAAATCAGGCAACGCACGAGGAATGTCCCGCCGTAACGATGCCAGTTTCTCCGTCAATGCCTTGTCTGCTTTCAGCTTGTTGGCGGCCGCTGTTTTCGCATCGCTGTCACGTTTGTTGAAATCCAGTATCTGGGCATCCAATTTTTCCTTGACAACGACGAATTGACGGCGTGCATCTTCGCTCGCACGAATTTCGTATGGCTGCGCTTTCTCCCACGCCTGTTTCAGTTCATCCAACTTTTCACGCTCCTCATCCAGCGTGATTCCCTTCATGCTCTGGAACGCCGTTTCTATTTGGTTCACAACACGTTCCAACTGATTATCCGCCGCGCTTGCCTGGCGTTGTGCCCATGCCTCCCATCCACTTCGCCATGAACGCAGCCAATCGGAATCACTGCTGGCAGTCGCATTTTCCTGCCCTTCTTTTAAAAGACGTTCAATGCGTTCATTTTCAGCACGATAGCCATCTTTACGGATGTTCTCCAAATCCTCCTGGCGATTCTTGAACAACGCCTGCATCTGCCTGTATTTTTCTTTGTTCTGCTGTAATTTACCATATAACGCGCTTACTTCAGGCGACTTAAAGAACGAAAGATCATTCTCCTCCACCTGCTCCATATATTTCTCCAATTCATCGATCTTGCTGCCTTCATACAAAGCCTGCATTTCATTCAACTGCGTCTGGCGACGACGACTGCGATTCTGAGACCACAACGCCAGAAGGACAACGACCACGATGCAGACGACGGCCGCACAGACTGCGCACGCCACCATTCGCGCCTTCCGCAGTCGCGCCGCGCGCTTCCCCGCCAACGTTTCCTCCACCTGCTTCCTAAGTAGTTCCGGAACAGGCATTTCCCATGCCTCCACGCGTTCCCATTCATGGCGGAGCTCCATCTCCGTCGCATGACCGCCCTCCAGCGTGTCCCGCAACGCCGACAATGCCTTGTTGAAATCCGCCTGTTTGGCGTGCCGCCTCGCCAACGTCTCCAATAGTTCCTTCGACTCCTTCAATGTTTCGTCCCATCCAGACGGCTTGTTCAAAAACGCCTCGTCCTTCGCAAGTTCCTCGCATTTCTTCTGCAGCGCTTCGATTTCATCCACATCCTCATCGCCCATCGCCTTCAGCAGCCTGCCCAGAAGCTTCTCGCCATCCTGCTTCAAATCGCCTGATCGCTCGGACATCAATGCAATCCGCAGCCGCTTCATCAACGTCTCAGGAGCTGGCACGGCGCGGAACGGATGATTCAACTCATTGAAAATCACTTTCAAACGCGCCAAATCCATCACCGCCAGCGCAGATTCGGCCTGCTGAATCCAAGCGTCAAGTGTCGCGTTTTCAAGCGGTTCAAGATTCGTCTTCCACGTCGGATTGTCAGGGTCTTTCTCGCGAATTTCGCGCAAAACGCGGATGCAGTTCTCATGGTCGCTTTGATAAACATAGCGGCGGTATTCTTTCAGCAGCGGCGCGAGAGCCTCTTCACGAGTCGCCTCCTGTCTCAATCTCGCCACAATCTGGTCGTTAAGCGGCTGATACGGAGTCAGTTCCAAATCAATGCAGATGTTGCGCCATTTCTTCAAGTCATCGGAAGCAAGCAAGTCGGCCAATTGAAGGAGGTCAGGCTGTGTCTGCGCCTCGTAGATGGCCTCGGAGCGCATCCCCTTGTCCAAATAGTCGTTGCAACGCAGGAGGCGTTCATTGGCAAGGCGGCACATTTCCGCGAACTGCTCCGAATAATCCGTCAGCAACGCGTTGCCTTCAAGTTGATTGGAACGGATAACCTGAATGATTTGCTGTACAAGCTGTTGTTCTGGCGTCATATCGCAGCCTCTTATTGGTTTATCGTTATGAATTGCGCGGCTTCATGTTCAGCTGGTTGATTTCACGAGGGACAAGCAACTTGAACTTAGGCTTCTCCTCCTTCTCCGACGGAGCCGCGGCAGGCGGCGGCTCACCCATTCGCGCACGGCGCACATAGTCATTGTCCGTCAATGGCGGCGGGAGCTCCTTTGTCAAATCCATGACGGTCGCCTTCGGATTGCGGCGACCGTCCCGCAATGCTTCGGAATCTGCCACGCAACAGCGCCACACGCACGTCACCCCTGCGGGAAGATTCGTAAAATACGTATTATACGTCACATTCCAACGTTCGTCTGGCGGCAGAAGAGCCATCGCCTCCCGCAGTAGTCCGAACATATCCATGCCTGGCTCGTATGCCAGATAGACGGGATGGTCGGGCGTCGCATGGAACGTCGAAGCCAACATTCCCGCATATCCCGCGTCGCCCGTCAGTTCTTTCCAACGGTTGCATGAAAAGTCGGTCTCGTCCCCTTGCGGCAACGCCTTCGGCGTTTCAATCATGCGCGGGTTCCCCTCCCATTGCTCGATGAACATCCCATCTTGCGACGACAGCCACAACGGACCGCCCGCAGGGCGTTCCTTCAATGTTATAAGTATATGATGCGCAAGCTTGTTCGAACGGTTCGTATGGTCAACGCCATTCGGACTTATACGCGACAGCACGCTACTCGTGCGACCCAGCAGCGTCACTTTGTAGTGCGACCACGACACAGGCTCCGTCATCGCTGCCGCTTCCTGCGCCCCATACATGCTTTTATAGACGCTCAACGCCTCAAGCAATTGGAGAGTCTGCGGCATCATGCCACGCGTATAGGCCACTGTGCAATACCCCCTCGTGCCAGGCCTAAGCCCGCGCTCCGCAGACGTGTATATCAATTCATGTGCCATGCCGCCCTCCTTTATTTTTTCTCCAACGGCGGCACGGTGAACCACACGTCCGTCCCTGGGCATCTCAATTGATATCCAGCAAATGATACAGGTATCTGCAATGGCATTTTTCTGCCTGGTAGCATGACGAAATAGACGTCGCCGCTGAGCTTGCAATCGACAGGCGTGTCTTCGTGACGCACGCGTTTCGCTTCAGGCACGGGCGGGACAAAACCGCTTTCATAGAAGAAATAAAGCATCGGCACCGTCACCCAGAACGGCGATACGTCGCTCGGACGAATGCCGATCATGCCCGTCTCTGGATTTACTTCGGGGCTGTGCCCCAACGCACTGTTCGGCAGATAAAGCACTTCACCCGCGAATGACTCCGCCGTTGCCACGACTTCAGGACAGTGTTGCAACAGCAGTTGACGCACCATGAACGAGACATTCTTGATCAAATCTACATCCAATGCGCAAGTATTGTAATCCTGCTCCCAAACCCACGGTTCATCAGGCACTTCCACATCCAGCAGATGCTTCCACACATCGAATTTGGATACCAAAATCAACAGCGTCTTCGCGGTTTTCTTCACATTTCGGATGCCCGAATATTTCTTGATGCGGTTGATCATCTCCGTCAAAATGATTTCCTGCCGTTGGACTCGTGCCGTCGTCGCCATCTGTGGATCCGTGCTGCCAGTCAGCATCTTGCGGAAACGCACGTCTTTTGTGGGATCGAACAGGAAGAAAATCGTGTCCGAATGAAGCAAATGCTTCGTCGTCGGATTGTCAACGGAGTCCATGCCCGGCTCAAAGTGCTCGCCTGCATTGTCATACAACACCAACGTGCGGCTCATGCTGTCGCGGACCTGCTCGTAGCGCGGATGATGTTCGGCGGGAGTCACCGTGAACATGAACGGCTTCGGAAGATTGATGAGCATATTGTCCAACAGGACTTGGTTGTACAGTTCGCCTTGCAATTCCGTCTTGCGCAACGAGACGAGCTCGTCCGCGTTTGAATGCAGGAAGACCGTTTCCTCAAAATCGTTTAATATCTGATTGTTAACGGCATCCGTGTCCGTAAACGATATCGCGAAATTGCTCGAAAGCGTATTCCGAAGCTCCCATGTCATGCTCGTAAGGAAATACGACTTGCCGCTGGCGGTCGCGCCGACAATCGACAAGAACAGCGGCGGCATTTCGCTCGCAGCCTGTGGAATCCGCAGATGGCAACGTGGACACGCCATGTCAGGACAGCTCATGCCCGCCGCATCGACCGCGTTGCCTTCCGGCGTGAAGCGCGACGGCAGGAACCGCAACGCTGCGTCCGCCCCCAGCACAGGATCGCCGATAAGACTTTGATGTCGCGCGATAAACAGAAATTCATCCACATCAAACCGATGCCAGCAGTGCGGGCAGATGATGCCCTGCCGCCCGCTTCCTGCAATCCGTGATATCGTCGCCGCCGGCGAGTTTTCCATCGCCGTAATCGGCAGTCCACTGATTGATAATGACTTGGGAGCTTGGGGCGTCTCCTGCGGGACCACTACTGGAGCAGGTTCCGCCGGAATCGGAATGGCCTGCGTTTTGCGGGCGGGAGGCGTCGCATCCTCGCCGTCCAGCCCTGCTTCCGTCAAGGCGAGAATGACATGGACGCGACCAAATATCAGCTCAAGTCGTTTGTCAACGGCCAGATGGCCTGTGCGTTGCAACTGGTAGTAGATGCCGTTCGTGCTGCCGAGATCGTTCAATTGGACCATGCCGTTTTCATCCACGGTTAATTCCGCATGAGTTCCTGAAACAGAACTATTTGGAATCACGATGTCGCAACTTTCGGCTCGTCCGATCGTGCATGGATATTCCGTTATCTTGAAATCCGCAGCCTCCTCACCTTCAATGCGATAGCGTAAATAGCGGACGGTTGCCGCCTCTTGTTTTGTTGTGTCAGTATTTTCGCTCATGCCTGTCTCTGTCAATGCAGTTTTTCGTAACTCAATTATCCAATCATAAATATATTCAATTTATCTCAAAATTACAATTCAATTTATAAGCCATTATTCATAATTCATATTTTTTTATGGTTTCGTTCACTCACCTTGTCTCATATTCCACGTCTCCCATCTCATAAGGCGAGAAATAAAGGGACAAAACATTAGACTATGTATTATCATGAAAAAAAATATAGGAGTTTTCAAAGAAATCAAAACAATAAGCATTATATTTCTATTCATCATCATTGTCATCATTCCCAAAATGGAACAACCATGAAAATCATCAGAAATGCAAACGGACAGGATTTCAGCTTCACGGAAAACGTGCCCTATCGTGAGGAGTCATTTTATAAGAACGCTCCCGCCAATGTCGAACGATGCAAATTGGATCTGACGATTCCGCAAGGTAAGCAGGACTTTTCGACTGTCATTTGGTTCCATGGCGGCGGCTTGACGGGCGGCGCGAAACACACGCCCATGGCGTTGACGATGGACGCGGAGCATCCATCCGCAGTCGTCGCCTGCGGCTACCGCCTTGCGGGAACCGACGGCGCAACGGGTGCCACCTGCATCGACGACGCGGCCTGCGCCGTCGCATGGGTGCTGAAAAACATCGCCAGCTATGGCGGCGATCCCGCAAAGGTCTTTGTTTCAGGACATTCCGCAGGAGCTTATCTGACGGCGATGATCGGCATGGACCCACAATACCTCCGACGTTACGGCTGTGACTACACGCAGCTCAAAGGCCTCATGCCGTTGAGCGGCCAATGCGTCACGCATTTCACCATCCGCGCCGAACAGGGTATTCCCATGACACAGCCGACGTGCGATGAATTCGCCCCGTTATACCACGTCGGCACGCCCAATCTGCCGCCCATTCTATTGACAACAGGCCAAGGTGATATGGAAATGTGTGGCCGCACGGAAGAAAACGCCTATTTCTGCCGTATGCTGAAACTCAACGGTCATCAAGATGTAACTCATTTGATTTTCGATGGATATGGCCACGGTTGCGACTATCCGTCCTTCCCGCCGTTCGTCCAGTTCATCCATCGTGTCGCGTGGTCGTAAATAAATTGTAATTTGTGAATTATGAATTGTAAATCGAGAATAGACGAAGCACTCCAAGCCCTCCGCACCAAACCGCTCAAAAGCACGACGTTTGAACGCGTGCAAATCCTGCACGCTTTGCAGCACAAATATGACGGACAGCCGCATCCGCTGCGTTTCGGAAACGTCCTTTATGACTTTTTCGACCAAGTCTCAACGCCAGTCGAACCGCATGACATCATCGTCGGACGCCATCTGGACAAACCATTGAACGCGGAGGAAGAGGCATTCTTCCAGTCGTTTCTACATGATCCGAAAAATCTCTACAGGACAACACTTTACGAAACAGGCCACTGCACGTTGGACTGGCAGTGGCTTATCCAATATGGCTTGCATGGCCTTAAGGAACGCGCCATGGCGGGCATTCCAAACGCAAAGGACAGCGAACACGCCATCTTCCTACAAGGTGCCGTCCGCGTCTATGAAGCGTTGGTCAATTTTGCCCGCCGATATGCGGAAGCGGCTCAAAAAGCAGGACTTATAGAAACAGCGGACACATTGTTTTCGTTGACGAAGAACGCCCCGCAAACGTTCCGTGAAGCGTTGCAGCTCATCTGGCTCGTCAATCTGGCCGATGACTCCTATCTGACGTTGAATCCGACGCTGACGCAGGGCCGTTTGGACATCTTCCTCCTGCCGCTGTATGAAGCGGATATGAAGGCAGGCCGCCTGACGGAAGACAGCGCGTTGGAAATCATCATCGATTTTTACTGCAAGCACAATCTCATCATGGGACGCGGCGAACACCAGATGGGAGACGTCACGAACACGACCTGCTTCGAGCGAATCCTCAACTTCGACGCGCCACAGTATCTGCCGCTCGCCGGAACGGACAAAAACGGCCGCCCCGTCGTCAATGCGTTGACGTTGTTGTTCTCTCGCGCCATCACGCCAGGCTTCAAAAATCCGATTCCTGTCATCCGCTATTTCAAAGGCATGGACACTGCCTATCCAGAACTTTGGAACATCCTTATGGAGAAGTCGTTGCAAAGCTGCTCCATGATGATCTACAATGATGCCGACATCAAATCAGGCTTGATTCGGGCAGGCGTCGAACCGGAAGATGCGAACGACTACGAGCATTTCGCCTGCAACTGGTGTTCGCCAGGACCGAACTCGCAGTGGATGTCATCGGCGCCGCGCGCCGTCCATTTTGTTCCGGACATGCCTGAAGATGTCCGCAAAAAATTGCAGGTTCCGTATGTCCGCACACGCTGTCCCAACGGCTGGCCCGCGGAATTCGTCAACGCCATGCATGAACTCAACGACAGGTCCGATCCGCCTACCAGCATTGAGGATTTCTACGATCTTTTCTTCCAGTATTTCCGTGATTTTATCAAGATGAAGATCGACAATCTGGTGCTGGAACTTGAACTGCGCCAACAACATCCGGCTAAACTACTGACGCTTGGCGACTGTATCAACCGCTGGTCCATCGAACGCGCCGAATGCAAGAACGCCACGGCAAAATACCATTTCCAGATACAGACTTTCTGCGGAATCGCCACGCTTGTCGATTGCTTCGCAGCCGTTGACCAGCTGTTGTTCATCGACCACAGCACAACGCTCAGCGAACTCATCGCCGCCGTCGATGCCAATTACAAAGGTTATGAAAAGCTGCTCGCCCTCTGCCGCAAAGCGGAGAAATTCGGCTCGGACGGCGCGTTGACAAACCGCCATGCGGAACGCATCGCGAAGACGTCATTGGAAATCTGCTACGAACTGGGCGCGGAAGCGGTCAAGAAATACAAACTGTTCCTAATGCCGTCGTTGCAAGGCGACACATGGCATCTCAAGATGGGAGCCATCTGCGGCGCGACGCCCAATGGCCGTCTCGCAGGCGAACCGTTCACGCAAAGCTCCCGCCCAGCAAACGGCTCATGCAAAAAAGGCCTGACAGCCATGTTCTCCTCCCTGCTCCATCTGCCGTTCGATCAATACACGTCCGGTTCGCTCAATCTGGACGTGCAGCCGGAAAACTTCGCAGGGGAGGAAGGCCGCGCCCTCTTTGGAAAACTGCTCGGCAACTATTTCAACCGCGGCGGCCTCCATGCGCAAGTCTCCTGCGTCAGTGTCGATGATCTGAAAGACGCGCAGATCCATCCGGAAAACCACCGCGACCTGCTTGTGCGCGTCACAGGCTACAGTGGCGTATTCGTCGATATGTGCGAAACCATCCAAAACGATGTCATAGCGAGAATGAATCCATGAAAACCATCAAATTCAACGATTTGCAGCTTTCGCCCGTCTGCCTCGGCACCATGAATTTCGGAACGACGACTTCCGAATCAGACGCTTTCAAAGTGCTTGACGCCTTCATCGACGCAGGTGGCAATTTCATCGACACCTCCAACAACTACGCCCATTGGGCGGGCACGGGGGACGAATCCGAAACATGCCTCGGCAAGTGGCTCGCTTCCAGAAAGATACGCGACAAGGTCGTCATCGCCACAAAGGTCGGATTCGACCGCCATGGCGAAGGCGCGGGCCTGAAGGCCTCCCAGATAGAACATTGGTGCAACGAATCCCTCCGCAAGCTCGGCATCGATACAATCGACCTCTACTACGCCCACACGGACGATGCCGACACGCCACAGGAGGAGACAATGACTGCCTTTGACAAACTCGTCAAGGCGGGAAAAGTCCGTTATCTAGGCGCTTCCAATTACGATACTTGGCGCATTGCGGACGCGAATGTCGTCGCCAAAGAGCGCAATCTGACGCCGTTCACAATCAACCAGCAGCGGTTCACGTATTTGGCGGAACGGACGGAAAAGCCGCCGAAATACATTTTCAACGAATACACGAGCCGTGAACGGCTGCGTTTTCTGAAGAACCGCAATATGCCGCTGATGGCCTATTCGTCTTTGGCGAAAGGCGGCTACAGCGATCCCAACCGCCTGCCATCTAGTTATTTATTCGACAACCGCTGGCATATCCTGCAGGATATGGCGAAGGCAAAAGGCATCGATCCGTCAGCGCTTGTCGTCGCATGGATGACGAACCTCCACCGTCTTCCCGCCTTCCCGCAGGTCATCCCGCTCTTCGCCTCTTCCTCCGTGGATCATTTCCTCTCCAACCTACGCGGCGTTGACCTGTCGCTCACAGATGAAGAGCTGCAAGCACTTACGCAAGGCTAAGTTCTAGGCTTCTAGAGCTTCTAGAGCCGCTAGAGCCGCTAGAGCTTCTAGAGCCGCTAGAGCTTCTAGAGCCGCTAGAGCCGCTAGAGCTTCTAGAGCTTCTAGAGCTTCTAGAGCCGCTAGAGCTTCTAGAGCTTCTAGAGCCGCTAGAGCTTCTAGAGCTTCTAGAGCCGCTAGAGCTTC
>JAGCSE010000310.1 GCA_017964325.1 Victivallales bacterium
CATTAAGCATTAAGCATTAAGCATTAAGCATTAAGCATTAAGCATTAAGCATTAAGCATTAAGCATTAAGCATTAAGCATTAAGCATTAAGCATTACAAAACGGCCCCGTCAGAACCATTCTGGCGGGGCTTGCATCAATCATTGAAATGCAAATAACTTACGCCAGTTTCGGCATCTTTTCAAGGACGATCTTCTCGGCTTCGAGATTCCACAGGCCGTTGTTGCGCGCGCAAGCGTCGGCGAGTTCAGCGAAGACGGGATCGGTCTTGCCTTTTTCAGCAAAATCCGCGATGGCGGTCAGCGGGAAATCGCAATGCGTGTAAATCAGCTTCTTACCGCCTTTGATGTCGGGCAGATGGAGCGTGGTCTCGCGAGCGGCGGTCAAACCACCGATGTGAGTGATCATCATGGCGGGATTCAGCTTGCCTTCGCTCATCAGTTGGAGGGCTTCCTTGATGTCGTCCGTCGTACCGCCAGATGTGCCGACGACGTGCGTCGCGGCATAGTGGACGTTGTAGAAATTGAATTTCGCGGAGAATGACGTATCCGTCGGGCCTGCGAAGAAATTCAAGCAACCATCAGCAGCCAGAATGGCATCGCCCTGTTCGACGACTGGAGCCACGGGTGCCAGAACGAATACATCGTTGTAGCCTTTTCCACCATTCAAGTCTTTCAACGCCTGAACGGGATTGTCGCATTTCGTATTCAGATAGGCAAGTTTCACGCCGTTCTTTGCGGCGTCTTCAGGTGTCAGGATGGATTTAGCGCGGTCGAGACGTGCATCGTCGATATCCGTCACGACAACGAGTCCAGGCTTGCGCGGCCCATGGACGAGATAGTCGATCAAGCCGAGCCCCATGGGGCCAGCGGAGGCGAGACACGCGCATGCGCCACCTTCGACGACGCCCATGTTGTGGTGGTAAGTACCTGCGGGAATGTGGTATTGAGCATGGCAAGCTCCGATGAGGCAGCTCATCGGTTCGCTCAAACTGGCCATGAAATAGGCATCGCCCGTGTATTTCAACAGACAGCCATGCTCCATGACGATGCTCGGAATCCGAATATAGGTGGAATCGCCGCCGATGGTTTGGAAGGAATAGCCTGGAGCGGCGTATGAGCCTTCAATTGGCATGGCAGGCTGGATGCCGAAGCGGTCGCCCGGTTTGAACTGATCCTGCCATTTCTTGCCGACTTCGATGATGCGGCCTGTGAATTCATGGCCCAGGATCGGAGGATTCGTCGCGCAGTCGTTTGGAACGCGTTTATGGTCTTCACCAGCCTTGGAAGCCTTATAACTGGACATGCAGATGGAGTCACTGATGACTTCGGCAATGATGCCGTCATCGCCGCAGGGCGGCAGTTCGAAACTCTCCAGACGCAAGTCCATTTTCCCGTAGATTCTCAACGCAGTCGTTTTCATCGCACGTGTCTCTCTTTTAGATAGTTATGTTGTTTCGGATTGACGAAGACAGTCCATGAATCACAGTTTTGTACGAAGCAAGTCCGCCAATGATTTCACGCTTTTCAGGACACCCGCCTTGATGTCGCTTTGGGCGAACTTGACATCAAACGTCTCCTCCATCGCGGTAACGAGTTCGAGAAGCAGGAAGGAGTCCACGCCGTATTCGGACAACTCCGTATCCGTATCGATCTCCGATGGCTCGATGTCTAAAAACAGACGTTCGACAATCATCGCTTTCAATTGATCTTCCAATGTCTCTGCCATTGTCTTTTCCTTTTGATTTTTAAATATTTATAAATAACACTAGATTTTTTTGACGGCGGGATGCCATCTGTTCATTATACCATTTTATTAATTAAACGTTTGAGCCACGCCTCTCATTTGACAGGAGGAATGACCAACACAGGGCAATTCGCCCTTTTCACGACCTTCTCCGCCACTGAGCCGAATAACAGATTGGAAAGAGCCCCCGTGCCCTGCCGTCCAATCACAATCAGCCTTGCACCAATCTCCTCCGCATATTTCAAAATTTCCGTATGGCTTTTGCCGATACGGAAGGCCGTTTTGAAAACGACCCCTTCTGGAATCTTCGGGCGGAAATCACGGTCGATCTTCTCATCGATGTCGCTTTTCGCTTTATTATCTGCATCTCCTTCTACACCATAGATATAGGATTTCCAGTACTGTGCATCTGGTTCAGGAATCACATGGATGAGATGCAATTCACTGCCCGTCCGTAACGCAGCAGCCTCCAAGGCGTAAGTGAATGCCGCTGCTGCGTTTTCAGAAAAATCCGTACAATATAGAATGCGTATCGGCTGTTCCTGCATGATCGTCTCCTGTTGGCTTTCATCCTCCTAAAAACAGACAACTTATATAATTTGTCCCATCCTTTTCGATTTTACAACTATTTTCCACCGTCGTATCATGCGAATTTTGCCATCATCCGCGGCAGCCATAACGCAAGCTGCGGGAAGAAAATCAGCAACAGCATCGCAATCAGAATCAACAGGAAATACGGCATCGCCCCGCGGAATATCTTCTGAAGAGGAATGTCACGTGCAATGCCGCCAACGACATACACGTTGACGCCGACAGGCGGCGTGATGACGCCAATCTGCGTGACCAACACGATAAGCGTTCCGAACCAAATCATCGTCTGTTCACCGCCACCGCCAAACGTAAATTTCTGTACGACAGGCAATAGGATTGGAATCGTCAACATGACTAACGCCAAGGCATCGATGAAGCAACTGGCGACGATGAATCCGAAGATGATAAATGCAAGTGTCACACCCTGCGGCATTTGTGCATCTGCTAGTGTTTTGGCCAACGTGGAAGGAAGATTCGTCACGCCAAGAAAACGTCCAAACATGGATGCCCCCGCGATGATGATCAACACCATGCAAGACGTGCGCATCGTCTCCAAAAGCGCTTTCCTGAGAACATTCCATGTCAACACGCCGCGGCACAACGCCACGACAACACCCGCACCCGCGCCAATGGCTGCCGCTTCGGTCGGAGTGAACCAACCAAGAAACATACCGCCCATAACAATGGCGAACAGGATGATGGTCTCCAAAATGCCGAGAAGCGATTTGAATTTGTCCGCCCACGTTGTTGCTTCGCCCGCAGGCCCCAGTTTCGGATTCAGGCGGCAGACGATTCCAATATAGATACAGAACAGTATCGTGATGAGTAGCCCGGGGATGACTCCAGACATAAACAACTTGGCTGGAGATACTTTTGTCATGATTCCATAGACGATGAAAACAACGCTCGGCGGAATCAGCATACCGAGGCTTCCACCAGCCGCTATCGTGCCCGCGCCTAGTTTCAAATCATAGCCACGACGGCGCATTTCAGGCAGTGCGACTGCTGACATCGTTGCCGCCGTCGCAGGACCAGACCCGCAAATCGCGCCAAATGCGGTACATGCGCCAACAGTCGCCATCGCCAAACCGCCAGGAAGCCGTCCAAGCCAATGGTACGCAGCGTCGAACAGCCGACGGCTGATGCCCGCATGGTACGTAATCTGCCCCATGAAGATGAACAGCGGTATGACGCTTAAGTCATATTTGGAAAATGTTTCATAGCAAGAACTTAAAAGCAGATGCCCTGCCCCCGCCAAATCACCGATGGCTAAAGCGTAGCCGACGCAGCCCACGGCCGCGAGCGCAAATCCGACAGGCATACTCAGTCCCAACAGAACCAACAGGACGGCACACCCCAATATTCCTAATAATGTCAAGCTCATGAGTGCATCATCTCCTTTCCCGGATGGGCCAGATTGTAGATTTTCACCAACACGACCACGATGAACGTGAACGAAACGACCCATAGCACCCAGAACAGCGGAATCTGCAATGTCAGCGTTCCTATTCCCTTACGCAGCAAATACTTGCCATATATCCAGCTTCGCCATGCCAAAAACAGGAACATCAGCATCGCCACGCCGCGTGAGAATGCATCCACCCACTTACGCACTTCTCGCGGGAATTTCTGGAAGAAATATTCGACTGCGACATGTCCCTTTACGGCAGTCGTATATGGCAGCGCACAAGCTCCGCTCAGACAAGCCGCAATCTGCACGACATCAACGACTCCGACCAGCGGATGGCCGAACCGCCGCAGCACCACATCCAGGCAAGTCGCCACAACCATGACAGCCACGCCGAAGCCCGCCACAGCCGCCATTGCTCGCACCAATCCTGTCACGATTTTCCTATAACTTTCCCACATGGTCAGTTCTCCTTGTGTTTTGTTTCCTGCCTCGCTTTTGCAATTCGTTCGCGCAGGAAAGCAACGGCTTCATTTCCAGGAAGTCCTTTCTTTTCAGCACCTTGTGCCCATCCATCCAGCAATGGTTTCAATGCTTCACGAGCCTTGGCATCCTCCGCTTCGGGCAGGTCAATGATGTCGCGGCCAAGCTTCTTTACAAAAGCCTCGCCTTCAGCATCCATCTTGTCCCACAAATCACCATGCTTGGCAATCCATTCTTCGTTGATTTCACGAATGATCTGCTGAATGTCCGGAGGGAGCTTCTCCCATGATTTCTTGTTCATCACAACGAACATCGCCGTCGTATAACCAAGCGATGGAATCCGTGTCACAGCTTTGATGACTTCGCCCTGCTTCCAGCCACACAATGTCTCAATGGGACACAGCGTTCCCTGCACAACTCCCTTGCGTAACGCTTCATACGTATCGCCTTGACTCAACCCGACCGCATCCGCGCCAAGACAGCTCACGGCACGTGCCGTCACGCCCGTCCCACGAATGCGTTGCCCTTTCAAATCATCGAAATTATGGACTGGCAGATTGCTGGCCAACACGCCTGGCCCATGCGCATGCGCGTACATCAGCTCTACATCCGACAGTTCAGCAGGATTAAAATGACGGATGAACTCGTTGGCGATCTGCGTGGCAGACGTCCCGTCGGGATACCCCCATGGCAGATCCAATACTTCAATCAGCGGAAACAACCCGCGACTATACGCGAAGCAACTCATGCCGACATCCGTCGCCCCGAAGACCACACCATTGAAATTCTCGCTATCCGTCGTCAGGACGGAGCCTGGATAGACATCCACGACCACCCTGCCGTCCGTCCGTTTCTCGACTTCCTCCGCCCAAAGTTTCCCCAGCTTCGCCGCTCCATGGGATGGTGGAAAGAAGATGTTGTAAGTCAGCCTGTACCGAGCCTTTGGCTTTCCCGTCTGCGCGGGGCGGCAAGAGCTCAGCAATAAACAGACTGCCAAAGCCATGCCGAATGTTAGCGTGTGTTTCATTTGTCCAATGCCTTTTTTTATTGGATATCAATTGTCATTACAGAAAAAACGACCGTTCGACGATGTGCATACACGTCGCCGCGGTCGGTTTTTCGTGTTTTTTCTGGAAAAGACTCCCTTTCAAGGGGAATCAGATTTTGCTTTTCAGGAAATTGACGGCTGTGCGAATATCCGCTTCCGGATTCGCCCCGACCTCGCGTTCGACGGTCAGGTAGCCATGATAACCGATTTCGGACAGGGCCGCCAGATAGCGTTCCCAATCCACTTTACCCTCGCCTAATGGCAGTTCGTTGAAAAGTTCGCCGATATTCAAGCCTTCGATACCCCCTTCCGCGAAAGAGGCATAGACCTTCACTGGATCGCACGGTTGATACTGCACGCCATCTTTCGCATGGGTGTGGACGATGTAGTCTTTCAGCGTGTAAACGGCTTTGACGGGATCGTCGTTCTGCACCATGATAAGGTTTGCGGGATCGAGATTTACGCCGATGCCCTTCGAGCCGACATCATCCAAAAACTCGCGGAGGCGCTGCGCCTTTTCAGGACCAGTCTCAATTGCGAATGTCACGCCTTTCGCCTCGGCGTATTTGCCAAGTTCGCGGCAGACGAGCCGCTGATTTTGATAGACGGGACTGGACGAATCCGCGGGAACGACACCGATGTGCGTCGTCACGACGTTCGTGCCTAAATCAACAGCCAGATCGACGATGGCTTTCGATTTTGCAATCTTCCATTCGTTCTCTTCTGGCTTCTGGAAACCATGGCCGCCCAAATCGCCGCACAAGGCGGAAATCGCCAGACCATTCTTCTCAACCAAAGCGCGGAACTCGCGGCGGCGTGCCGCATCCATAGCATCGACACTCATTTCACCATCCACGACATACACCTGAATGCCATCCGCACCCAGTTCACGGGCCTTCACAACTCCGTCATAGATCGGAATGCGGAAGGAATCAACCATAACACCAATGAGAAAATTTGACATTTATCACACCATTAGTCATTTTATGCACTTGAACAAAATCATTCTTCCTTTAATATAATGACATTTACGCTTATAGCCAAAAGACAACAAACATTTTTCAAATAAATCACAGGACAAAACATGAGAGACACAGACGAACTCGAAACCATCGTGGGGCAATTGGATGTCTATGACGGCCTGGACGGCCAGAAATTGATCATCACAACCGCCCAAGGAGACGAATATCTCATCGCTTCGAAAAAATGGATCAAACGACTCAACAAATACGCCGATGAGGAAATCGACATCACATTCGAAGGTACTGTCGAACACGATCCAGAAGAAGGAATGGACGTCATCTCCATCAAGAGCTTCAAGCCCGCGCAGGAAGTCGAAGACGACTTGCCGACACTCCTCAGCCTGAATGAAGACATGAAGCTCAGTAAGGATAAAAGCAGCCGCAAATCCCGCAAGAACGACGACGATGAGATTCCGGAAATCCCAGACGATCCAGATGCCGCCGCACTCTGGAACATCACCGAAATTGACGACGACACAGGCAATGAAGATGAAGAACCGTCACTGGACGATCTCGAAGACGAAGACATCCCCGATGACATCAATCTTGACGATCTTGAAGACGACATCCCAGAATCCAAGAAATAACTCGTTCTCCATCAATAATCAATAAAAGAAGATGAACATCGAAAAGCTGACTGCTGCTGATTTTGACGAACTTCTGGACACGATGAATGTCTGCTTCTCCCACGGCCAGGAAGGCTACTCTTTTTTGGATACATTGCCCGCGATGTGGCGGCATGACAATGTCGTCATGGGGCGGCATCTCGCCATCAAGGACGGTAGCCGCGTCGCGGCGGCCGTCGGCGTATATCCACTGCCGACGCGCGTCGCAGGCCACAACATCATGTTCGCAACAGTCGGCAATGTCGCGACTCGTCCTGAATACCGTAAGAAAGGATATATGAAGACGTTGATGACGGAATCCATGGAGGAGCTGAAACGGATCGGCGCAGATGTCGCACGACTCGGCGGCCTGCGCCAACGCTACAACCGCTACGGTTTTGAAAAGGCTGGGCAGAGTATCAATTTCACCATCAGCGCTAAAAACGTGCGGGACTATTATGACTCGTCTCTCGGCCATGAGCGTGAATACACGCCGATGATGTCATTCCGCCCAATCGAACGCGGCGACAACGCCGCCCTTTCATTCGCACAAACTGCCTATGCCAACGCCTTGCAGCATACGGACCGTGGCGACAACCAGCGTTTCTACGATGTCACGCACGCCTGGAAATGCACACCATGGCTGGCCATGTTCCCCGATGGCTCACCAGCTGGTTTTCTTTCTACCTATCCGAATTCAGGCCGTGTCACGGAACATTACGCATACACGCCAACCATTGAATACCAAATGCTTCTGGATTTTCTAAGCTTCAAACAACTGGATTCCGTCTCCTTCAGCACGGCTTCATGGGATGTCGAACTCAATCGCATTGCGGGCCGCATCGCCGAAAGTGTCAATGTGACGACTGCCGACAATTTCAAGGTTATCCATTTCGCAAAGCTCGCCAATGCCGCGCTCGCCCAAAAGGCGACATACGCCGCCATTCCCGACGGACTGTTCACGTTGTCCATCGTCGGCGGCGAAACAATCCAATTCAAAGACGGGAGTTTCCAGAATGTTGACGGCGTGCCTTCTGAACTGACACTCAACAACTTGGATGCAACTCGCTTCTTGTTTGGGCCATTGCCGCCCTGCTCCATCTGCGACATTCCCGCGAAAATCCGCCCAGTCGTGGAAGCCCTCCTCCCCCTGCCTCTCTGGTGGAACTATCAGGACCGCGTGTGACAAAAACACGTTTTTTTAGCGTTGGAACGCGATTGGCATAAACACAATTTGTGACTTGTGAATTACCGTTTCAATCTGTTGATTTCGCCATTCAATTTCTGGCGTTCCAATTTCAGCCGACGCAATTCCTCCGCGATCCTCTTGCCTTCTGCCCTGCGCCTTGCGTTTTCGGCATTTGCCCTAGCCTGGGCGGCACGCGCCGCCGCATCGTCGCCAATGTCGAAAGCGGGCGTCACGGCAACTGAACGTAACGACTGTTGATGCTTCTTCTCCAAATCTTGAATCTTGGTATTCAACGCGTTAACTTTTTCTTCGACAGCACGGATGGCCGCCCGCTTCGCTTCGTCAAGTTTCGCCTTTTCTTCCGCAAGTTTCGCGTTTTCCTCCTCTTCCTGCTTCACCCTTTCTTCGATGTCTGACAGCTCCTTTGCAGCTTCCTCAGCCTTCTTCTGTGCTAGTTCCGCAGCCTGCGCCGCTTCCTTCGCCTTGGCTTCCGCCGCTTCCTTACCTTGCTTTTCCGCAGCCGCCTTCTCCTCGGCAGCTTTTCGAGCGGCCTCTGCCGCCAATCGCGCTTCCTCCGCCTTACGGACTTGTTCCTCCGCCGCCTCACGTGCCGCTTTCAACTCAGCTTCCTTAATGGCCAGCTTGCGCTCCGCCTCTGCCTTGTCGCGTTCTTCCTGCGACATACCGCTCAAATCCTGTAGCTCTTTCTCCAATTTCTGTTCAGCAGACAGCTCCTGGTCTTCCTCTTCGTCTTCATCTGCTTGCTCAGACTTCACAGGAGTCTTGCGCGGGACAGCTACCGGCATATCAGGCACTTGCGGTGCTTCTACGTTCAGCACTTCTGAATCGTCCGCCACTGTCCCGTAGCGGTATTCCTTTTCTATCGGAGCGACCTTCTTCTTCGCTGCCGCCTTCTGATGAAAATGCCAATAGCCGCCGAAAAGAGCACCGCATACCACCAGAATCATGACTATGATTACAATCGCTGATTTCATACTTGAATTCATGGCTATTATCCTCTGTACTGCAATATGTTATATCACCAGGCGCCAATTCACGTGCTGAACGGCCTTGCCCTGGCTCAGCCACAACTCCTCAAAATCCGTCTTGATGTCAGCGACATCGTCGCTGGCCCCGTCCGCCCGCTCAAACCACGATAACTGCCCCACAAATCGAAGCCACGCATCGAAATACGGGGCATGGTCGGTGGACATGTGCAGAATGCCACCAGGCTTCAACACACGGCGCAGACGACACAGGAAATCAGAACAGACAAGCCGCTTCACTTCATGTTTATCCTTCGGCCAGGGGTCGGGACAAAGGAGATGAAGGCGGTCGATGCACTGCGGCGGCAGTTGAAACGCAATCATCTCAAGACTCGACGCCCGAAGGAGACGCATATTCGTGAGGCCGCCCCGTTCCACCTTCCTATCCAAACGGCGCAACCGCCCCATCATCACATCGTTGCCCAATATCAAGCGTTCTGGATAACGTCGTGCAAGGGCCAGCGTGAACTTTCCCTTCCCGCAGCCCATGTCCAGCTCCGTGATTCCAGAAGGGCTCGGCGGCAACTCCACCTGCGCCCAAGTATTGGTCAATATTGTAATCAAGCCGCACTCCCCCTTCAGCTTCGCAACGATATAACGAATTCTTCCATCCTGTCCATCGCCGTCTCGATGTCCGTAATGGACGAGGCATAACTGCAACGGACGTAACCTTCTCCGCATGCGCCGAATGCCGTTCCAGGCACAACGGCGACATGCTTCTCCTGAAGCAGCCGCTTCGCAAACGTCATGGAGTCCAATCCCGTTGAACGAATGCACGGAAAAACATAGAATGCGCCTTGCGGCATGAAGCACTTTAACCCCATGTCGTTCAATCGCTTGACAATCACATTGCGCCGCTGGCGGTATTCCTCCAACATTTCATCCCGTGCGGCGGCTCCGTTCTGCAACGCCTCCAATGCTGCGGCCTGCACCATGCTGGATGCGCACATGATGGAATACTGATGGACCTTCATCATCGCCTCGATGAGATCATTCGTAGCACAAGCGTATGCGATGCGGAAGCCCGTCATGGCGTATGACTTGCTGAATCCATTGAGGAGGACCGTCCGCTCCTTCATGCCAGGCAGCGCCGCGATACTCGGCGTACGCTCCACATAGCTCAGTTCTTCGTAGATTTCATCGCTCACCACGAGCAGGTCATGGCGAACCGCGAAATCCGCGAGAGCCGCCTTGTCCGTCGCCGTCAATGTCGCCCCCGTTGGATTGTTCGGATAATTCAGCAGGAGAACACGTGTTTTGGGAGTCATTTTCTTTTCCAAATCAGAGACTTGCAACACGAAATCGTATTCTTCACGAGTCTCTACGGGAACTGGCACGGCATGCACCATCTGGATGGTCGGCCCGTATGAGACGTATGACGGAGACGGATACAGCACTTCGTCCCCTGGACTCAACACCGACCGCAACAGAATATCCAATCCTTCGCTGACGCCAACTGTCACAATACACTCGCGTTTCGGATCATACACACCGCCAAAACGTTCTTCCACATAACGGCAGATTGCCTTGCGCAAACGGATGTCGCCCAAATTGGACGTATAGTGCGTAACGCCTTTGTCCAACGCATAAATCGCCGCCTCGCGGATATGCCATGGCGCCACGAAATCAGGCTCGCCGATGCCAAGGCTTATGACATCGTCCATCGCATTGACAAGCTCGAAAAAATCACGGATGCCACTTCGCGGCAATGCGGCTATGTGCGGCGCCACCCAGCTATGGGACGATTTTGAGGCGTTCATTCTCCTCACCTCCGCTCAACTGGATGCCTGCTTCCTTGTATTTCTTCAACATGAAATACGTCGCCGTCGCCTTCACGCCGTTCTGGCAGGCCAGCTTGCCCGCGACAAACGATGCAATTTCCTGCAAACTTTTGCCGACGACTTCCAACCGCAAATCATAACGTCCTGAAACCAAATACATTGAACGGACTTCTGGAAATTTTCCGAGGCGTTCCGCCAAGCGGTCGAAACCTGTGTCTCGTTCAGGCTGCACTTCAACTTCGATGATAGCCCGCACTTCGCTGCTTTTCGCCAAGTCACTGACAATTGCAGAATACCCCATGATGACATGCTCCTTCTCCAATTCGGAGATCAGCTCGTCAACCACCGCCTCCGGGCAGGACAGACGATTGGACATCTCCTTCGTCGATATCCGCGCGTTCCGCTCCAGCAGTGCCAAGACCTTTTCTTTCAGTTCATGTTTTTCCATCATCTGCCTTTATTCAATGTATGCTTTTCCTACTTCGTTACTTCTGCACAACAGGAATCTTCAATTTCTGCCCGACGAATATCCTGTCGCTCTTCAGATTGTTCAACTGCCGCAACGTTGAAATCGGCACACCGACCGTTGTGGCGATCATGCTCAATGTATCTCCCGCCTGCACAACGATTTCCTTGTAACTGCCCGTGTAGGCCGGCGGAGGCGGCGGGGGCTGATTGCGTGCAGCAGCAGCGGCAGCGGCCGCCCTGTCCAGTTTGCTGATTTCCGTGGCCATCGCACCAATCGCGGATTCCAAATCCTTGCGGCGGGCGATCTGTTCGCCTTCCAATGCCTTCCGCAGCTGCTCAAGACGCCCCATCATCTCTCTCTCAAAAGCTTGAATCCGAGTCTCTTGCATCGTCAGCATCTTTTGCAGCTCCGTAATTTGGGCATCCTTCGCCATATTCTCCTGCCCCATCGCCTCGATTCGATTCAGCAATATCTTCTGGTCTTCCTGCAAGACGCGCATATCCGCCCGAACCTGCGCCATTTCGCGGATAATCGACCTCATGTCCTGTCCATACGCCGCACCGCCGACCAACATAACCAACAACAAACCGCCAAACAATGCCTTCTTCATCTTGTCTTTCTCCGTCAAAAACACGCCCTCTGCGTCCAATCACCTATTTTTTTCCGCCGTTTCAGTTGAATACGACGAAAGTAAATCTATTATTATAGCACATTTTTTTTACTGGAATAGCAACTGAACAGTTGATTTATTTAAAAACTGATAATCTTCGATAGATATTTGTGATTTAATCAAAAAAACACTCTTTTCTATTAATAATTGTATGAAAATCGACCTTTCCGCCACCCTTTCCAGAGTATTCGCCATGCTCGACAACATTGGAGCCGCCAACAGCCCGTCGGATTTGACCGACTCCAAGCTCGAACAGAACATTCTCATGACCATCAGCCGCCATCAGAACGCCATGGACTGGCTGGTTGACAAGCATGCCACGGGCAAAGTTCGCCCGCGCACAAGGAAGGTTCTCCGCTGGGCGTTGGCGGAAATCGTCTTCCTGTCAGGCGTTCCCGCCCCGCATGTCGTCGATGCCGCCACGTCATTCGTGAAACGCCGCCATTCCCCGCAGGAGGCTGGATTTGTAAATGCTTGTCTCCGAACCATCTGCGCAGAACTTGGCAACAAGGGGCATTTCTTCGACAGCGCCCCCGAACATATCCGCTACCGTCTCCCCGAAATCCTCTGGAGCCGCTGGCAGGAGCATTTCGGAAAAGATACGGCGGTCAAAATCGCCAAAACACTGCTGCAACAGGCAGATACTTTTTTACGGTTGCGCGATTTTCCACCACAGGAAGCCCCTGCCGAAATCAAAGGCCTTGTGCTCATGGACTCCCCCGAATGGATGTCAAATGCGAAAATCTACAAGCTGGATCGACAATCCCATAAATCAATCGCGGACGTATTTACTCCCAAAGCAAGATTTTACATCCAAGACCCTGCGACTCTGCTCGCTCCATCGCTTCTCGCCCCCAGGCCAGGCGAAGTCGTCGCCGACCTCTGCGCCGCGCCTGGCGGCAAGTCCGTCCTGCTGGCGGAAGCCATGAAGGACATGGGAATCCTCTATGCGTATGATATTGCGGAATCGAAACTTGAACGACTAAAGGAAAATCTGAAAGGCTTCTCCTGCGTGTCCGTCGCACAGCAGGATGCAACGCAGTTCAAGTCGGCCGCCCCCCTTGATGCCATCCTGCTGGACGTGCCATGCTCCAACACAGGCGTGCTAAAACGCAAACCAGACGCCAAATGGTCGTTTGACCTCAAAAAGCTTTCGGAACTCGCCGTCATCCAATCGAAAATCCTCCATCAAGCTTCTCAAGCTCTAAAACCGAACGGCCGTCTCGTCTATAGCACATGCTCCATCGAGCCGGAAGAGAATGACTTGCAGATAGAAGACTTCCTCTCCTCCCATTCGGATTTCACGCTTGTCAAGAAGCAGCTCATCCTGCCCGACGACAACCACGACGGCGCCTTCGCCGCCCTCCTCCAAAAGGCACAAGGCTAATACCGCATCTCCTCCATTTAACATGGCATCATGGATAACTTTCGAAAAACACCATCCTTATTTTGGACAGAACCTATACATGATGCTATTTTACATTGATTAAAAATTTTTATGACAAAAAACCACACCTCAAATCATTCAAAGGATGGCGCATCATGGCGATTGACATAGTCGGGCTTGGTTACTGCGGATGGGATCATCTGTGCATCCTGCCTGTCATCCCAATGGACGACAAAGTCCAGATTCTCGAACGCGTCGAACAAGGCGGAGGTCCCTCCGCGACAGCCATTTATGCCGCACAAAAGCTCGGCGCGGCATGCGCGTTCGACGGCGTTGTCGGCGACGATGCGCAGGGGCGGCAGATCATCGCCGCCTTCCAGTCCGTCGGCGTCAACACAGACGGCATCCGCATCCGTTCAGACACCTGCTCACCAACCGCCTACTGCTGGGTGGCGAAGGAAACAGGCAGCCGCTCCATCGCCTGGACGCATGGCTCCGTCGCTCCGCTCACACCAGATGAAATCGACTTCGCCACGTTGCGCAACGCCAAGCTTCTCCATTTGGACGGACATCAGACGAAGGCCGCCATCGAAGCCGCCAAATTTGCACGAAACAACGGAGTTCTCGTCTCCATCGACGCAGGCACCATCGTCCCTGGCATCGAAATATTGCTCGAACTGGCGGACATCATCATCGCCTCGGAGAAATTCATCCACAATTTCTGCCATGAAGACGATCCGCAAATCGCTTCTCATAAGTTGTTTGCGATAGGCTCCACACGATTCGCGGGCGTCACCGTCGGCTCGCGCGGCTCATACGGATTCGACGGCGAAAACGACTACTTCCAGCCCGCGATTCCAGTCTCCGTCGTCGATACGACAGGCGCGGGCGACGTCTATCATGGTGCCTTCATCGCGTCCGCCGTCAACGGCAAACCGTGGCGCGACTGCATGAAAATCGCCGCCGTCACGGCCGCCCTCAAATGTACGAAGCTCGGCGGCCGCACGGGCATTCCCACCAACCAAGAACTCCAACAGGCATTATCCAATTTATAAACCACCATGACAAAAATCACTTTTTTCGGCGCAGGCAGCACCATCTTCTGCAAAAACATCCTTGGCGACGTCCTCTGCACTCCCGCCTTGCAGGACTCGGAAATCGCCCTTTACGACATTAATCCACAGCGGCTGAAAGAATCGGAGGCGATGCTGACGACGTTGAACCGCAACATCAACGGCAACAAGGCGACCATCAAGGCCTACTGTGGCATCGAAAACAGGAAGGAAGCCCTTCGCGGCGCGGATTTCGCCGTCAACGCGATTCGCGTGTGGGACTACACGATTTCGGAAGCCATTGATTTCGCGATTCCTACGAAATACGGCCTACGCCAGACCATTGCGGACACGCTCGGCATCGGCGGTCTCTTCCGCGCCCTCGGTTCGGGCGAACATATTCTCCATTTCGCGGAGGACATGGCGGAAGTCTGTCCGAATGCGTGGTTTCTGAACTATACGAATCCCATGTGCGCATTAACGGGACTGCTGTTGCGCCACACGCCCATCAAGACGGTCGGCCTCTGCCATTCTGTCCAGGCCTGCGTCAGCAGTCTGCTCAAGACTCTCGGCATTGAGAAAGACTACGACATGACGAAATTCAAGACGCGCATCGCGGGCATCAACCACCAGGCATGGCTGCTGGAATTGATTTACGACGGCAAAGACATCTATCCGGAAATCAAAAAACTCGCCTTCGCGAAGCTCGATGCGTGGCGCAAGGCTCCAAAGGCGGAGAAAAGCGCCAACATGGTGCGCCTTGAAATCATGCGCAAATTCGGCTATTACGTAACGGAATCGTCCGAACATTCCGCCGAATACATGCCCTATTGGATCAAACGCAACTACCCTGAACTCATCGACGAATACAACATCCCGCTGGATGCGTCACCGGACCGCTGCCGCGCCATCGTCGCCAACTGGAACAAGCAGTACAAGGAGATTTGCGAAGATCCCGTCCTGACGCACAAGAAATCCAACGAGTTCGGCTGCGGCATCATGGAGGCCATCGTCACGGATAAGCCGTACATGATCGAGGTCAACGTACTGAACCACGGATTCATCGAAAATCTGCCCGCCGAAGCCGTCGTCGAAGTCCCCTGCCTCGTCAATCGCAACGGCGTGCAGGGCACGTATTTCGGACGACTCCCGACGCAGTGCGCAGCCATCAACCAGACGAACATCAACACGCAGTTGCTGACCATCGAGGCGATTGTCACGCGCAGCAAGGAGAAAATCTACCAGGCCGCCCTGTTAGACCCGCATACCTCCGCAGAGCTGTCGCCAGATGACATCATCCGCCTCGTCGATGAAATGATCGCCGCCCATGGCGACAGGCTTCCTCAATACCACTAACCTTTATAACAAGGAGTTACAATGGATTACAAAGTTTCCTACACGCCCAAAAACGGCTTCACCAAAATCGCGCGTCTAGGCGACGGCGAGCTGAAGCTCTCCGAATTCGGTCTCATCATGCTTGAAGACGGCGAGACGTTCTCCGCAAACGCGGGCGGCTTTGAAGTCGCTCTCGTCATCCTGCAGGGCTTCTGCGACATCAAAGGCGACGGCTTCGACTTCCCGAATCTCGGCCGCCGCGCAAGCGTATTCGACGGCAAACCCTACGCCGTCTATGTCCCCCGCAACAAAAACTACCAGATCACCGCCCGCGGCCATGTCGAAATCGCCTGGACGGACAGCCCAACGGATAAGGATTTCGCGCCGTTCGTCGTCACACCAGAACAGGTCATCGATGCCACGATGGCCGCCGGAACCGCCTGTGAACGCGTCGCTTACCATATCATCACAGACAAACACGAGACGAACCACTTCTACATCGGCGAAGCCTTCGTGGAAGACGGAAAACACGCCTCCTACCCGCCCCACCGCCATGATTTCGACAACTGGCCGACCGAAGTTGACATGGAGGAAATCTATTTCTTCCGCTTCTCCCCCAAGCAGGGCTACGGCATCCAGAAAATCTACTCCGACGATCGTTCATTGGACGTGACCTACACCGTCGAGGAAAACGACACGACGCTGATTCCGCGCGGCTACCATCCCGTCTCCACCATCCCTGGCTACAAGATGTACTACCTATGGGTCATGGCCGGAAAGAACTACCGCGCGTTCAAGTCCGTCTTCGATCCCGCTCACGCTTGGTTCGCCAAGAAGTAAGTGGCGCGTGCGTCCCGCCTGCGCCTGGGGGGTGGCGCGTGCGTCCCGCCTGCGCCAACGCAATACACAAAACATTATAACAATTCTCCCAAAAATAAAACCATAACCTATTTATATAAAACACATTTTATGCGAGATGTTCTCCTTGGCATAGATTTCGGCACGGGTGCCTGCAAGATCACATTGACAGACGCCGACGGCGCCGTTCTGGACACGGCGTCTGGCGAATATCCGTCCTCCCATCCACATCCGGGCTGGTCCGAACAGAATCCGTCCGACTGGTGGGATGCGATGGTCGCCGCCCTTGCGCAGTTGCAAGCCAGACCGTCCTGGAAAAACGGTCGTCTTGCCGCGCTTGCCATGGACTCCTACACCCACGGCGCAGTCCTCCTGGACGAACAGCTCCACGTCATCCGCCCGACCATCATTTGGACAGACCAACGTTCAACCGCTGAATGCCAGTCACTTAAGCAGCATTCGGATTTGATTTTCAAGACGGCGGGCCAAATGCCGACTCCTACATGGACGCTTCCGCAAATCCTCTGGCTCTGGAACAACGAGCCCGACAACATGCGCCGCGTCTATCGCATCTCCTTCGTAAAGGACTACATACGCTATCTGCTGACAGGCCGTTTTGCGACAGACCGAATCGAATGCCAAGGCACGCTTTTCAACGACATGGCGCACGATGACTGGTCGCCCGACCTTCTCACCCTCGCGAACATCAAACGCGAATGGCTGCCCGACATCGGCGACATCACGGAAATCGCAGGCCATGTCACGGCAGAGGCCGCCCGTCAAACGGGGCTTCCGGAGGGAACGCCCGTCGTCATGGGCACAAGTGATTCCGCTGTAGAAGATTATGCCGCAGGAGCCGTCCATCCGGGACAATGCATCATCAAGCTGGCGACGGCAGGCAATGTCAATGTCATGACGGCGGAGGCACATCCGCATCCCGCCACGCTGACGTATGCACATGTCGTTCCAGGCATGTACTATACGGTTACGGCTACGAACGCCGCCGCCATTTGCCAACGTTGGTTCCGCGAACTCTGCTGCGGCGAAGAAAAGCTTGAAGCCGAGCGAACAGGCGTAAACGTCTATGAAATCATCAACAAACAGGCCGAACAATCGCCGCCCGGCTCCAACGGCGTCATGTTCCATCCATATCTTTCGGGCGAACGCTCCCCCTACTGGGACGCCAATCTGCGCGGCTCGTTCACCGGTCTCAGCATGGGCACCACGAAAGGCGATCTAGCCCGCGCCCTGCTGGAAGGCGTCGCCTATTCATTGAAGGATTGCCATCGTACCATTGAGGAGATGCAACTCCCTGTCACGGAATATATTCTGATTGGCGGCGGCGCAAAGAGCCCGCTCTGGAGCCGCATCATCTGCGACCTTTTCCAAGCTCCGACGACCGTCCCTTCCTCTTGCGATGCATCATTCGGCTCCGCCCTGCTCGCAGGCGTCGGCGTCGGTCTCTTCCCAGACGCGAGGCAGGCCATTTCCACGGCGTTGAGAATCGACCGCACACTTCAACCGGATACGTCCATGTCCGCATTCTACGAACGCCAATTCAAAATCTACCGCCAAATCCACGACGCGCTCGCCCCCGTCTATTCACAGATTAGCAGCTGATTATTTTATATAATGTAAACAATCAAAGGAACATCCAACATGAACTTTCCAGAAAAACTTGAAGATTTCCGCTGTGTCACCGCTTTGACGCCGACCGTTTGCACGCTCATCGGCGCACGAATTCCCGCACAATGCGAAGACACGCCACTGGACGCTGTCATCACTGAAGCCGAAAAGAAGCTCAACGGCGAAAAAGTTGAAAAAATGTTGATTTTCGCTCCCGACGCCTGTGGCATTCATCTGTGGGAACGCTATCCCGAAAAACTCGCCAAAGTGGAAGCCGTTGCGCCTATCCGCGTGCCGACGAAAGTCGTCATGCCGTCGGTCACGCCCGTCTGCTTCGCGTCCATGTACTCGGGAGCCACGCCCGCCATCCACGGCATCCAGAAATATGAACGCCCCATTCTCACCGTCGAAACCATTTTCAACACATTCCCCGAAGCCAAGAAGAAGACAGGCATCTGCGCTGTAAACCAGTGCAGCATCGACCTTATCTTCCGCAAACGCCCCGTGACTTACTGCTCCGTCAGGAGTGACGCGGAGGCCGTCCAATTCTCGCAGTTCCTCATGCAGAATCCATCCTACGACGTGGTTTTGAACTACGCAACAGATTACGACCACATTATGCACGCCACAGGCCCGTTTGCAGACGAAGCCATCGGCGCATTGGACCGCAACATCGCCGCCTTCCAGCAGTTCTCCGCATGGATTGACGAATATTGGGGCAATTACAACCGCCTTCTCGTCTGGTGCCCTGACCACGGCGCCCACGAATCCTCCCCGGGCCATGGTTCACACGGCACCGATATGCCGGAAGACCTGCTCGTCTATCATTTCTACTCCATCCGCGCGAAGAACAAATAATCTTTCACATTGCGAGGGAGGGCGGTCGCACTCTGTACGACCGCCACGCCGTAAGGTGCGGCATTGTATTCCCTTTTGCAATATCCGATGAAGATTGCGCTTTGCGCAATCGGTCGCACAGAGTGCGCCACTCCCACATCATTCCGAAACAATGACATCGCGAATGCCGCGGCAGCTCGGATACTGGGTGCATCCCCAGAACTGCTGCCCTGCATTCGCACCGTTCTTCGCCGTCCGCAGACGCATCGCCGCCCCGCAAATCGGGCATTTCGGCGACTCGACGGCTTCTGGATTCATCCCGCGGCGTTTTGCCTCCTCCATCTCCTCCACCAACCGTTTCTGCTCCTGCCGCACAAGCCTTGCAGTCCGTTCAGTCAACACAAGAAGACTGTTCAATGCCACGGCTTCATCCTTTGACGACAGCCACTTGCCAAAGCGTTCCCTCTCTTTGGCAAGATGGCTTCCGAACTCCGCCATGACATCCAGCCCCAATTCAAACGAGGCAGGATGCAATTTCGACAGTTTGAGATACGACGAATCCTCCTCCGACCATATCTCGTATCCCGCCTCCAGCATCGTCAGTTCTGTTTCATTTGCCAGCCGCATCAGCAGCTCCCCTGCCCGTTCCAAATGCCGTTTCATCTGTTCATGACGAATCTCCTCCCACTCTCCCGCCGCCATCAAGCAAAAGCGGGCCTCGATGGCATATTCATGAATCTTCCCGCCAAAACGGGAGCTTCCCATGCACAGCAACGTCCCCAACACAAACCATTCCCGTTGACGATACGTTTTCCTTTCCATTTCAACCTGTTCCATTGTCTTATCTTGCAACTTGCCTAAGCTTTTTAGCCATCACACGACATACAATACTCCATCATTAGAATATTTCAATCTAAAATATTAAATGTCATATACTATCATATAGAATCATAATAAATCATAGACAATCATCAAGAATCATCACCACAGGAGCGCATTTATGCTGCCCAACAGCAATCTCTACCCTCACCACATGATAAAGAGCGAGTTGTCGTGGATTGTCGGAAAAGACTATGTCCAATCCGACGATTCGCAGAAGCTCGGCCATTCCATCGACTACTACTGGGTTCCCGAAGTCTGGCATGACCGCGGACAGACAATGTCGGCTCCTGATTTCGTCGTCCAGCCCGCCAATGCGAAAGAAGTCTCTGAAATCCTGAAGCTTGCGAATACATACCATATTCCCGTCACGCCATGGGGCGGCGGTTCGGGCTCGCAAGGCGGTGCCCTTCCTATCTACGGCGGCATCATTTTGGACACGAAACGGATGAACAAAGTCATCGAAATCGATCCAATCTCCATGACGGCCACCGCCGAAACGGGTATCATCGCACAGCATCTCGAATGGGAGGTCAACAAGGCGGGATTCTCCACGATGCACTTTCCCGCCTCCATCGCATGCGCGACGCTCGGCGGCTTCATCGCACATCGCGGTACTGGCGTTTTATCAACAAAATACGGCAAAATCGAAGACATGGTCATGTCGCTCGAAGTCGTGACACCAACGGGCGAAATCATCAATACGCTTCCCGTCCCGCGCCACGCCTCCGGGCCAGATTTGACGCAGATGTTCCTCGGCTCCGAAGGCACGCTCGGCGTCGTCACCAAGGCGACCATCAAAATTCATCCCATCCCCGAATCGCGCCGTTTCCACGCGTTCCTTTTCAAGGATATGCACGACGCCATGATGGCGGGCGCGAAAATCATGACATCTCGCCTACAGCCCTGCGCCGTACGTCTTTACGACAACACGGAGACCGCCAAGCTCATCAAACGCGTGCTCGGAATCGACCGAAACGGCTCCTATCTCGTCTTCGGATTCGACGGACCGACGGAAATCGTTGATATCCAGCTTTCTCGCGCCTGCGACATCTGCAAGCAAACCGCCACGGAGGATCTCGGCGCGGAGTCGGGCGAGTCATGGTGGAACAACCGCTACAAGTTCTTCTACCCGCCGTATATGTTCCAACTGCCTCAGGCATTCGGCACACTGGACACTGTCGCGACGTTCTCCAAAATTGAAAACGTCTATTGGGGAATGCAGAAAGCAGTGAAAGACAACTTTCCAGAAGCGACGTTCATCGGCCATTTCTCCCATTGGTATGACTGGGGCTGCATGCTGTATGCACGCTTCATCATCGAAAATCCACCGCAGGACGCCGCGGAAGCGGTCGCCCTCTACAATGCTGTGTGGGACGTCGCCATCCGCGCCGCCATCCGCAACGGCGGCGTCATCAACGAACACCACGGCGTCGGCCTCAAGCTCGGGCGCATGATGAAGGAGCTTTACGGCCCCGCGTTCGGCGTGCTCGAAGGAATCAAGAAGTCATTGGATCCCAACAACATCATGAACCCAGGCAAGATGGGTTTCATGGGCTGCTGACAAGGAGGGAGTTACCATGAATATAGAAAAATATCTCGATGTCATCAACGCCTGCCGTTTCTGCTTCATGTGCAGGCACTTATCTCCTCTCGCCATCGTCTCCGGCAAAGAGTCGGACACGCCGCGTGGACACGCCCTGATCGCCGATTTGGTTCGCATGAACCACGAAAACATCAAAAACGCCGATTTCGTCGAATCCATCTACCAGGCCGACCTCTCCGCCGCCTGCCTCACACACTGCGTGTCGCACTACGACGAGGCTAATCTACTGCTGGCCCTCCGCCGCGACATCGTCGAAGCGGGAGCCGAACCGCAAGCGGTCAAGGCGTTTGCCGAACAGCTAAAGAACGTCTCCTTCAAGCTTTACGGCACAGGTTCGTTCCTATACTACAATCATCCGCTTATCCAATTGCATTGTCCAGAAATCGCCGACGTATTCAACAAAATCGCTCCCGAACATCTTGTAATTTCAGGTGGCGACTGTGGCAAGGCGTTGCAGATTATCGGTTATGAAAATGAGTCGCAGGAGGTCGCCAGTCTCTTTGTAAAGGCCGTCAAACAGGCAAAATGCGACACGATTGTCATCCCACATCCTGCCGTCTATGATTTCATCAAGGCCAACAATCTGCTGCCAGACATGAAAGTCCTCACCACGGCGGAATATCTTCTCACGCTTGACCTTCCGTCGAAAAAAGGAACCATCTCTTTCATCGACTCCGATTTCCTCAAAAACTACCAGAAGAACAACGCACCGCGTCGCCTTCTGGAGAAGCTCGGTTATACAATTAAAGAATTTGGCATCACGGAGGAGGAATCCTACGCCTGCGGCGAAGGCGCGATGACCATGCTGCAGCTCTATCCTGAAAACGTTGCCAAACTGGTCGCCCGCGTGGCGGCATTCGCTGAACGCTATGACGCTGGAACCATCGTCACGGCATCGCCTTACACGAAAGTCGCGCTCAAGACGTATGCGCCGCAACTGAAGGTCCTTTCTCTCGAAGAAGCCGTACTTGAAGCCTAATATTTCAAAATAAGGAGATTACAAAAGATGAGCAAGAAAATCGCCGTTTTTCTGGCCCCTGGATTTGAGGAAATCGAGGCACTCGCGACAGTAGATGTCCTCCGCCGTGCAGGACTTAATGTCGTCACCGCTGCCGCTGGCGGCTCAAAGACGCTGCAAGTGGCTGGCGCACACAATATTCCAGTCATCGCAGATGTCTTCGCAAAGGATTTGAACGCTTCTGATTTGATGCTGACAATCTGCCCTGGCGGCCTTCCCGGCGCGACCAATCTGCGGGACGATCCCGTCGTCACCAAACTGATTGCCGACGTGTTCAACGCAGGCAACTATGCGGCCGCAATCTGCGCCGCGCCAATCGTTCTCAACGCGGCAGGACTGCTGAAAGACCGTAAATACACGTGCTATCCGTCATTTGAGAAGCAAATCAATCCAGCGAACTACACGGCGAAACGTGTGCAGGTCGATGGCAAAGTCATCACCGCCTGCGGCCCAGGCGCCTCGTTGGAATTCGCCTACGAAATCCTCCGCCAGCTCGGCATGGCAGATGTCGCTGCGAAAGTGAAAGACGGAATGCTCGCTACACAAGGTTGATCTATGATAGATACAAAACGGATAACATTCACACAGATTTCATTGTTCAGCATTCTGCTCGTAGGTCGCTATGGCGGAGTCACTTCCGTTGCCGACGTCAAGAAGCTTGGCAATATGGCGATTGCGACCATGGACCGTCTTGACGGCGAAATGCAAATGATCGACGGCATCGTCTATCAGGCTTGTTCAGATGGCCATGTCTATCTGCCAGAAGACGACGCAACGATTCCATTTGGCACGATTGCCAATTTTCATGCGGAAAAGAGCTTGAAAATCTGTGAGATTACGAGTTATGAAGCATTTGAAGAACAGATGGCGACATACTGCCCCATGGAAAACATTCCGCTGGCGATCCATTTTACAGGAGCTTTCAAGCGGATGAAAGTCCGTGCCGTTGCACGACAGGAACATGACGGCGTGGGATTGGCAGAAGCGGCAAAAAACGAGGCGGTTTTCGATTTGCAAGATACGTCAGGCGACTTGATTGGCTTCCGACTGCCTGGCTACGTCAAAGGAGTCAACGCCCCCGGCTGGCATCTGCATTTTGTCGATGCGGAACGCCGTCATGGCGGCCATGTCGTCAATTTTTCATTGACTGAAGGCGAATTGCGCTTCTGCCATGCCAACGATTTCCAAATACGCCTGCCCGACGATCCCGCCGTCCTTTCCGGACTTAATCTCGCCCGCGACTGGAGTTCGGATTTGAAAAAAGCGGAAGCGGAACGGTGATGGATGTCATCACGCTGTGAAGCCCGTAGAACGATGGCTCAAACAGCCTTTCTTTTGCAGTACACTGCAAAAAATCATTGAAGATTTGCAATACACTGCAAATGTCGTATAGTATGAAATGTCCCAAAACAGGAGATAACACCATGGATTTCATACGGATACTGACAGAACAGAAGGAAGAACGGGACTCTTTGCCGCTGGAATCGTATTGCCAACGAAGCCAGTTACAGGAGTTGGATGTATTCAGCCCGCTTGCGCAGGTCGTCATGGGAATGCGTCGTTCAGGCAAGACTGTTCTCTGCCATCAGGCTCTTCATGCGGCCGGAGTCAATTACGCCTTCATCAATTTCGATGATGAAACACTCGCCAATCTGGAGGCCAGTCAATTGAACGACGTACTTCAGGCGGCGTATGTCGTCTATGGCGATTTCAACCACATTCTTCTTGATGAAATCCAGAACATCCAAGGCTGGGAGTTGTTCGTAAATCGACTGTTGCGACAGAAAATGCAGATCGTACTAACAGGTTCCAATTCTAATCTTTTGTCACAGGAGCTTGGAACGCATTTGACAGGTCGCTACAAGGAGATCGAACTGCTTCCGTTATCATTCAAGGAGTATCTCGATTTTTCCAATTTGCCGCAATTACCTGCGACCACTCGTGGAAATGCCCGCCGTCTGGAGGCTTATAAAACATATTCCAGGCGTGGCGGTCTGCCTGAAAGCTATCAAGTCGGCGATTGGCGAAACTATGTCAAGACGCTGTACAATGCCATTCTTTTCAAGGATGTATGCCGACGGTACAACGTCCGATATCCAAAAGTCCTGTCGCAGTTGTCGTCCATTCTTCTGGACAATTTCTGTCGGGAAATCAATTATTCTGACATCGCCAAAGCCTTGTCGGTCAAAGGAATCCATACGTTGCAGAATTACGCGAGCTACCTGGAGAAGGCATATCTCATACGACTGCTGCCGAAATTCTCTTTCAAACCGTTACGACGGAACCAATTTGAAAAGGCATACGCCATGGATATGGGAGTGCTTTCCGCATTTTCAGGCATCACCGTAAATGACGGCAACGACGGATGGCGCATGGAGAATCTTGTCTTCCTGAAGCTCTATGCCGACCATGCTGCGAAAGACTATGAGCTTTTCTATTGGAAAAACAGCTGTGAAGTCGATTTCGTTCTGACGCGGAAGTCGCGTGTTCTGAAGCTGATACAAGTCGCTTACGACATTTCCACTGCCCAAACGCGCCAACGTGAAATCAATGGTTTGCTACAGGCATCGTCACGTCTTTCCTGCGACGATCTGCTCATCGTCACGCTGATGGAGAAATCGACGCTTCAACAGGATGGAAAGACCATCACAATTTGTCCTATAGCGGATTTTCTGATGGAAGAGTGAAATTGTTTTTCCATCAATAGAGATGACAGTCATATACCACCGCCTATGCGGTGGCTTGATTGGCCCGCTCAAAGCGGTTATTGTTTGTTACTGGTTATTGGGTGCGCCTAAAGGCACATGCCCCGACCGACTTCAGAATCCCAATCCGAGCTGGCGGTCTTCATCGGCATCCCTCTTCTCCTGATTCCGGATGTACTCCGCAATCACCTTCTCCTCCCGGCCGACCGTGCTCACGTAGTAGCCACGGGCCCAGAAATGCTGTCCGACGTAATTCCTGTCTCTTCCGAAATAATTCCGTGCAATCCAGATTGCGCTTTCGCCTTTGATGTATCCCACGACCTGTGAGACGTTGTACTTCGGCGGAATGGCTATCAGCATGTGGACATGGTTCACCATGACATGCCCTTCGAGAATCCGGCTTTTCCTCTGGAGGGCGAACTCGTGAAACTTTTCGCCTAAAACGTTTCTCAGATTGTGCAATATCGTTTTCTTCATATATTTGGGTATGAATACCACGTGGTATTTGCATTCCCGGCGTGTGTGTGACAGACTATCTTCTTTTACGGACATGGTTTTACTCCTTTGTTCCTGCTTTGGCGAGCCGGAGCCAATGTAGCGGCCATTTCCGTAACTGTCAAACTTTGAGAGTCTCCCCGGCAAAGCCGGGGGGTTACCCATTTATAATTATATATGGCCAGCACAATAATATCTCTATTTGCGACAGCATTATCATCCGTATTATCATTGGGATGGACATTTGGAATGCCCCGATGGCATCATCGAAAAGGTCTTTCAGTTGGATTATTTCGTCATTTGGTTCGTGCTGGGACATTGCGCGAAAGAGACGCTATTAGATTCAGCTTGCAGGAAAAGCACGACTATTCCGTGCCGTTTTCCGCAAACAAATCACGGTAATGCACATTTATTTCCATTCGAAACAAAACGAACCATCCCAAAACAAAATAGCGGCAACGGAATCCATCCATAATCCCGTTGCCGCTTTTCAATTCTTCAATTGTATGTTTCTATCAGCCGTTGGCCTTCGCAAAGGCGTTCATGAAGGCGATCAAAGCCTCGACGCCTTCCAGAGGCATGGCGTTGTAGATGCTGGCGCGCAGGCCGCCGACAGCACGATGGCCCTTGATGCCGATCAGACCAGCTTCCTTCGCTTCCTTCACGAATTTCGCTTCCAACTCTTCGTCACCGCCCTTGATGCGGAACGTGACGTTCATCTTGGAACGAGAGGCGGGATCAACCGTGCCTGTGTAGAACGGGCAGGCATCAATCGCCGCATACAGCTTCGCGGCCTTTTCTTCGTTCTTCTTCTGCATGGCGATGAGACCGCCGTTAGCGATCAGCCAGTCAGTCACGAGACGAATCATGTAAATGCCAAACGTGCAAGGTGTGTTGAAAAGGGAGCCTTTGTCGATGTGCGTCGTGTAACGCAGCATGGTCGGAACGGTCGCGGGGCAGCGGCTCGCCAAATCCTTGCGGATGATCACGACAGCCGTTCCGGCGGGACCGATGTTCTTCTGGGCACCCGCGAAGACGAGGCCGAACTTGTTGATGTCAAACGGACGGGACATGAAATCGCTGGACATATCCGCGACAAGCGGGACATTGCCAGTTTCGGGGAAATAGGGATATTCAGAACCATAGATGGTGTTGTTGCTGCAGATGTGAACGTATGCCAGATTCTGGTCAACTTTCCAATCCTTGATGCCTTCGATCTTGGAGAATTTGCACGGTTCGCCATTGTAGATCAAGTCGATTTCGTTACCGAGAATCTTCATTTCCTTCATGGCCTTGTGGGACCATTCGCCCGTGTCGCAAACGCCGATCTTCTCGCCGGGCACGGCGATGTTCATCGGAACCATCGCGAACTGGAGGCTGGCGCCACCTTGGAGGAACAGCACGGCGTATTCGTCGCCGATGTTCAGCAAGCTGCGGAAATTGGCCTCGGCGGCCTGGATGATTTCGTCAAACGCTTTCGCGCGATGGCTTTCTTCGGCGATACCATAACCGCAGCCATGATAGTCAACAAACTCTTCCTGTGCTTTCAGCATCACGGATTTCGGCAATACGGCGGGACCTGCGTTGAAATTGTAAACAGCCATTTTTTTCTCCTTTTTCTGTTATTTCGGAAATGAAGAGCCTTGTTCTCCATTTCTTAATGGACGGCAAACTTATAATATAATGTTTTAATACCATAATTCAAGTATAAAAATACACAGAACCGCCTCTGAAGATTCGACAAACGGCCTTTCATGGCTTACATTTCATACATGACAAGAAACCACAGCATGGGGGAATGACATGGCAAAAAAGAAAAAAAGCAAAAAAACACTGAAAAAAATAAACTACGGTTGGATATGGAAAGTCGCGTCCATCCTATTTGTTCTGCTCGCCGTTGTTCTTTTGTACGCCTTGCAGCCAGTGTCGAAACGACAGGAAATGAAACGGCTCGGAGCCGTCTGCTTCCATGACAACGCATCGGTCGGATTAAGTGACATTGTCTCGGACATCTGGACTCTATGCTTCGGTAGAGGACTGGTTCCATGCGACTTGCAACCTGAACCGCTTCCCGTATATGGCGGCATTCCGTCCAGCCAGTCTCCGCTGAACATCCTCCGCAACGACGCCTACTGGGTCGGATACAGCGAAGAAAAGCGCACGCCCCTCTGGGCCGCCTATAGGCTTTTCGACTCGCCGCCAGCCGTTTCAACCATTGAAAGGGCAGAATCTTTCCTGCCTGATTTTCGTACATCCGCCCGTATCACTTCCGATTTCTATACAAATTCAGGCTATGACCGCGGCCATCTCGCCTCCAACTACTCCATCGCCAAGTGCTTTGGTGACGTAGCGCAAAAGCAGACGTTTCTCATGTCCAACGTCGTTCCGCAACGTCACGCCCTCAACGCGGGAATATGGAAATCATTGGAGAAGAAAGAAATAGACACATACGCGCCACGCTGCCAGACCATCTGGGTCATCGCCGGGCCGATTTATCCGTCTGTTGCCGTACGCACAATTCCATCGGGGCTTCCCATTCCTGAAGCCTTTTTCAAGATTATTCTAGACGATGTCGATGGACGGCTTCGCGCCATGGCTTTCATTTTTCCGCATGACATGGAAAAAGGCGTCGCCTTGAAAAGCTGCCTTGTTTCCATTGATGAAATCGAACAACGCACAGGGCTTGATTTCTTTCCAGAATTGCCAAAAGATGTGCAAACGGCGTTGGAATCTCCTGTTTCCACCAAAATATGGTAGTTTTCGACCTGCATAAAAGTGGAATTTCCGAAACAAGGCACTATAGTATTGTGTGTTCGCAGGAACCCTGTGGTGTAATGGCAGCACAACTGGTTTTGGTCCAGTTAGTCCAGGTTCGAGTCCCGGCAGGGTTGCCAACTTGTCAAAAAATTGCTTCGGCTTCTTGAAATAACAGGAAACGGGAGTAATGTAATGATGCTTTTCCGTCCGGGTGGCGGAATTGGCAGACGCGTTAGGTTGAGGGCCTAATGGGGTAACACCCGTGAGGGTTCAAATCCCGCCCCGGATACCATGCCAACATGGTATCAGCCAAAGGAAAAGCATTGTAACATCTTATTTGTTTATGTCCGGGTGGCGGAATTGGCAGACGCGTTAG
>JAGCSE010000311.1 GCA_017964325.1 Victivallales bacterium
AAGACGAACTTCTCGCCAGGCATGAATTCGAAATCGCGCGGGCCACGTCCAAGCGTCGGATTGATCGCCATCAACGTCAGCTTGCCTGTCGCGGCATCGACATCATAGACGGCAATGCTGTCATGGCCACGGTTGGAGGCCAGAAGACGCGTTCCGTCCGCTGTCAGGCGGATGGCGGAAGCCGTGTTCTTGTCTTTATTCGGATAGTCGTCTGGCAGCATCGCGACCGTCTGAATGCGCGCGTAACCACCGTTGGATTCTTCGAACAGCGTGACCGTCGAAGCCAGTTCGTTGACGACGTAGATGCGCTTTCCGCCCTGCGTGAACCACACATGGCGCGGCCCCGCTCCGGGCTCCGCCTTCAAGTCGAGGCCGGGCAGCGGCGAGAAGTCGCCATTGCCGTTGTCAAAATTATAGGCTTTCACCGTATCCAGCCCCAAATCAACAAAGTACAGCGTCTTGTTGTCCGGTGTCGCTTCGCACCAATGGACATGCGCCTTCTCCTGCCGCGTCGGATGCGGACCGCGGCCCGTATGGACGAAATGCTTCACTTCCTTCACGAGTTCGCCTTTCGCGTCCAGCTTGAATGCGCAGCCCGTCCCTTCGCCGTAGTTTGCCGCGAAGAGATAGCCTTCATTCCGATCCAACGACACATAGCACGGCTTCGCGCTGTGGCACGACTGGAAGCTCGTGAACACGAGATCGTCGCCCTTCACGTCAAAAGCCGCCACGCCGCCGTCGTTTTCAGGGGCACCCGCGATTTTCACTTTTCCGCAGCCGACATAGACCTTCGTCTTCGCCTTATTCATGCAAAGATACGTTGGATCGGCGATGCCCGTCACGACGCGCAGTTCGCGGAAAGCGCCCGTCTCGCCGTCGATTTCCAACACATGGACGCCGCCGTCCGGTTTCGCGTAAGTGCCGATGTATGCGATATGTTTCGCCATAATCTCCATTGCTCCAAATAAAAGGGCCACCGTTAAAAACAGTCTCACAATCACTTCCTCCCGCAGCCTGAATGCAAATCGCATTCTAAAACATAGCAAATGCAGAAACCGAAAGACCTCTGCATTTGCTTTAAGCTTTTAGTCTTCGTATTTGCTTTAAGCTTTAGGCTTTAGGCTTTTAGCTTACATATACATCGGGCCGAGTGCTGCGCAGGCGCGGTAGTCGTCCTGACCGAAGCGCTGCCACATCGTCGGGCGGAAGATGTCCTTTTTGTCGACATTCGTCATGTCGATCGGAATACGGAGCATCGCGTTGAACGTGATGAAATCCGCGCCAACAAGGCCGAAGGAGCTGCCGTCATGGTTCGGGCCGATGTTCGTCATGTATTCATGGGATGTCATGTCGCGCGGCGTCCAGTAGGTTTCGGGCCACGTCGGATCGGTCACTTTGCTGATATGGTCGGCGACTTTCTTCGGCAGTGCGACGGATTCGCCTTCAACGACGGAGCAGGTCAGCAGGTCGCCAACCATGTTGTAGCGGTAGGATGTCAGCGGGATGCCGCCGGGCGTCGTGAAATGGCTGGAGAGACCATCGCCTGGGAAATATGTCAACGCGGCGTTCATGTACGTCGTGTTCTTGATGGCAAGTTCCATCAACTTGGCCTGCAATTTCTTATCAGCCTTGATGACATTCCAGACTTCGTTTACGCTCATCTTCTCGCTGCCTTTGACGAGCTTGAAGATATCGACGGCGTAGTCCAATGCCGCCGCGCCGGAATTGCGTTTGTCGATGATGCCGTTCGGGCAGATTTTGGAGACATCGACGCCTGTCGCCTTCTTGATGGAGGCGGGTGTCCAGTTCGTGCGGATGTCCGCGAACATCTGCGGGACGCCGCCCGTCAGGATGTTGCCGATCATCATGCCGAGGCCGTTCTTCGAATCGTTTTCCGTTGCAACAACATACGGAGCGCGGAAACCATCCCAGTCAAACGATGAATTCAGCATGGATTCCGTCACATCAAAATTCGGATTGTAGTCCGTCCATTGGCGCTGCCCCTGCGTACCAGCCGCGATGGCGTTGACGCCCTGTGCGTATTCGACGTCCGCCACGAAGCCGCATTTCTTGCCGTAGGCGGCGTCCGCCAACTTCGCGTTGCCGTGCATCAAGTCTTTCACGATACAGCTCATCTTGATGGTGAACTCTTCCAGTTCGTCATTGGACATGCCCGTGCGACGTTCACTCGGCTTGTTGCTGTGGACACGCTTGAACTGACGGAGGAACTTCAATCCTTTCTTCACTTCTTCCGGATCGAAGAAATTCGTCTTGATACGGCCCGTGATGATGCTCATGTCAACGGACACCGTGCCCATGCCCAAGTAGTTGAGGAACATGTTGCGGCGGACGTCCGAACCGATGATGCCCATCGCCACGCCACCGACCGACAGGTAGTTCTTGCCGCGCAGATACGCAACCGCCGCCGCGCAACGTGCGAAACGGAGCAGACGTGTCGCGACAAAGTCGTTCAACGGGCCGTCTTCATCTTCCAAATCGGGCGAATACACGCAGAAAATCGGCCGTTTCTTTTCGTCCATGGCGGCTGTAAATGCCTTCAGCCAAACAGCTCCGGGGCGGTCCGTCTGGTTCAAACCATACGCGCACTGCTGCCATTCCGTGGAGCCAATGCCCATCATCGCACCCATCAATTCATCGGAATACGACCAGCTGCGGCCAACCCAGATGTTCGCGCCGACGCCCTGCGTCGCATAGTATGCCTGCGCACGGGCCGCCGTACGCGCTCCATAGACGATTTCCGGCGCGACGACAACGTTGATTTCGCCGCCATCGACTGTCTTAACGTTCTTCTTGATCAAATCATAGACCTTCTCGACGATGGCCCATGTCTTGATGACATTGTCTTCGTAAGCGCCGCGGCGACCGTCAGATACGGGTGTGATGGCAATTGTCGGGACCTGCCCGAGAATGCTCTTGTCCGCTTCTTGGAATGAACGGTTTGGATTCGCAAGTTTCTTGAAATCAGGACGGCACGTACAACTCATGGTCTTTGCTCCTTTTATTGCTTTTCTATACAAAAAATTATAATGAAAATCAACGTAAGACTAAAATAACGCTTGGCCTCTCAAATGTCAATTGCCACAGACAGTAAAAAACAAAGCAATCCCCCTGTTGAATGCAGCATTCACGCATCATCCATGTTGTTCAGCCTATTCCTGTATTTCCCTCCCGACATTCAAATGCATGGCTTCGAATATCTTATGATTGGCTTTCGGAAATGCGAAATCCTTCAATTCCTCTTCCGCAATCCAATGCCATGGGCGGTCGCTGTTCGGTGTTTTCACATCTCCTTGCAACTCACAGCGAAACGCGTGCATCGTAATCGAAAAATGGCTGTACGCATGTTTGACGACCGCCAGTTTTTTCCCCACAGCCACCGTCAGTCCCGTCTCCTCCATGATTTCGCGTTTGACTGCTTGCTTGGGCGTCTCGCCTTCTTCCAGTTTCCCGCCAGGAAACTCCCACAACCCGCCGAGCATCTGTTCATCCGAACGCTTCAGTATCAACAACTTATCACCGTCATACACGAGTCCGACCGCCACATCGAAATGCGGTGGCTTCTTCTTTGGCGTCTTTTTCGGATAATCCGCGACACATCCCGCTTGAAACGCCTTGCACCATGCCGCCACAGGGCACCCATCGCAATCCGCCTCGGAAGGCTTGCAGATAAGCGATCCAAGCTCCATCATCGCCTGATTGAACGTTCCTGGAATATCCACATTCTGAATGACTTCCGACAATTCTTCAAAATACCGTGTTTTCACTTTCGGCATGTCGATTGACGTGTCGTCCATCGTCATGCGCGACCAAACGCGCAGCACGTTTCCATCGACAACTGGCACCTTCTTCCCGAAGCCGATGCTCGCAACTGCCGCCGCCGTATATGCCCCGATTCCAGGCAGTTTCTTCAATGCCTCGAAATCCGACGGCACTTCACCGCCTAGTTCCTCAATCGCCTTCGCGCAAGCGTGCAGATGCCGCGCCCGTGAATAGTAGCCCAATCCCTCCCATAACTTTAATATCTGTTCTTCAGGGGCTGAAGCCAAGTCACCGACAGTCGGAAAAAAGTGCATAAACCGATGGAAATACGGAATCACCGTGACCACTTGCGTCTGCTGCAACATCACTTCGCTAACCAATATGCGGTAAGGACTTGCATCTTCCCGCCAAGGCATGGCTCGTTTGTTCTTTTCAAACCAATCCATCAAAGCTGTCGGCCATTCTATCTTCATAATCTTCCATTCATTTTTCGGTCCAAATACACGCATATCCATGACATTACCAGACAATCATGCTTTTTCAAACTTTTCCAATCAAACTTCGCAGCCATCGCTTAATTGAAATTCCTCCGATTTCTTTGAATCTGACTAAAAAAACATCATATTATATATTGGTATATTGTCATTATATCATTAAAAAGAAGGAACACATTTTTTATGAGCGCATTTTCCAGCTATATCAGCACGCGGGGCGGCGTCGCTCCCGTCGATTTCGCACAGGCCGTCATGATGGGGCTCGCCGATGACGGCGGTCTTCTCATTCCGTCACAAATACCGTCCATTGAAAAAGATATATTGGACAGATGGCGATCGCTCACCTACCCTGAACTGGCATGCGAAGTCATGCGTCCGTTCGTTGGAGACGCCATCCCATACGATGATTTCAAACAGCTTGTCGCCAAAAGCTACGCGACGTTCCAAGCCGACGACGTCATTCCTGTCAAAAAAGTTGGAAAAGTCTTCATCTGCGAACTCTTCCACGGCCCGACATTGGCCTTCAAAGACGTTGCGCTCCAACTGCTTGGAAATCTCTTTGAATATCTGCTCAAACGCGACGGCGGCAAGCTGAACATCATCGGCGCCACAAGCGGTGACACAGGCAGCGCCGCCATCCATGGCGTCCGCGGCAAACAGGGCATCGACATTTTCATCATGTTCCCAGACGGCCGTGTCAGCCCGTTGCAGGAACGCCAGATGACCACCGTTCCGGACGCCAACGTCCACTGCATCGCCGTCAAAGGCACGTTCGACGATGGCCAGCGCGTTCTGAAAGAAGTCTTCAACGATCTTGATTTCAAACGTTCCTACCATCTAGGTGCCGTCAATTCCGTCAACTGGGCCCGCGTTCTCGCACAGGTCGTCTATTATTTCTGGGCATCTTTCAAGGCGCAGAAAGAGACAGGCGCCGCTGCTGTCCAAATCGCCGTTCCGACAGGCAATTTCGGCGATATCTTCGCGGGCTACGTCGCCCTCCGCATGGGAGCCCCCATCCGCCGTCTCATTCTCGCCACGAATGAAAATGACATTCTCAGCCGTTTCTTCAACACGGGCGTCTATAGCCGCGGGAATGTCTGCCCCACGCTCAGCCCGAGCATGGACATCCAGGTGGCCTCCAACTTCGAACGCTACCTCTACTATCGCGTCGGCCAGAATCCGGAAAAAGTCCGCGCCCTCATGGCGCAGTTCGCCACCGAAAAATCCCTCACGATTCAAGACGGCGGTGACGCCACGTTCGCGGCCGGCCGCGGCGACACGGCGATGACGCTGGATGCCATCAAACGTTATTATGATTCAGATGGTTATATCCTCGATCCGCACACCGCCGTCGGCATCTCCGTCGCGGAAAAATTCCTTGCGGACGACATCCCGACGGTCTGCCTGGCAACCGCCCATCCCTCCAAATTCGCCGCCGCCATCCAGAAGGCTCTCGGACAGGATCTGGCTCATCATCCTACGCTGGACGCATTGGTCAATCTTCCGACGCGCCGCGTCACGCTCGATCCGCAAAAGGACGTCATTGAAAAATATGTTTCGGATTGCTTGAAGTGAGATTTTCCCTTCCTTTTTAAACATATTTTTTGCTTTTGCCCTTGTTTTGGTGTAGAATTGCGCTATCTTAAACCTTGTTTTGGTGTAGAATTGCATTTCCTGAAGCCTTGTTTTGGTGTAGAATTCACCTCTATCAAATCCTCGTTTTGGTGTAAGTACTTTTATGAAGCGCAAGATTTACAACAAATTGAAAAAATGGAAAAATGAGTGGAATGGAAAGAGTGCTATTTTGATTGACGGTGCACGCCGTGTCGGTAAAAGCTACATCGTGGAGGAATTCGCCCAAAACGAATACAAGTCCAACATCATCATTGACTTCAGCAAGGGAAACCAACACATCAATTCGCTGTTTGTCGAATACCTGTCTGATTTGGACACTTTTTTCCATCATTTGAGCCTCCTGACGAATGTCCGATTATATCCACGTCAATCAATTATTGTGTTTGACGAAGTCCAGCAGTTTCCACCAGCACGAGCCGCCATTAAGCATTTGGTAAAGGACGGGCGTTTCGACTATATCGAAACTGGTTCATTAGTCAGTATCAACAGAAACGTGAAGGATATCGTCATCCCTTCCGAAGAGGAGAGAATCGATATGTTTCCCATGGATTTCGAAGAATTTCTATGGGCGATAGGCAAAGACGATCTGATGGACTATATCCGTGAATGCTTTGAAAACAAAAAGCCATTAGGAGGGGGACTTCATCGTAAGACAATGGAACTTTTCAGGCAGTACATGATTGTCGGTGGTATGCCGCAGGCAGTGGAAATATACACAAAAAACACAGACTTTGACAAAGTCGATAAAGTGAAGCGCAGTATCCTGAATATATACCGTGCGGACATAAGTAAATATGCAACAGGATATGAACAAAGGGTGACCAGAATTTTCGATTCCGTCCCGCCACAGCTCCAAAAGCATGAAAAGCGATTCCGCATTGGAGCATTGAAAAAAGGAGCACGTACACGCGATTACACCAATGCTTTCTTCTGGCTAGAGGAGGCAAGGGTGGTCAATGTCTGTTATGCTGCCACCGAACCAAATGTCGGATTGTATCTCAATCGCGATGACGCCCGCATGAAACTATACATGGCCGATACAGGCTTGCTTATCGCCATGGCGTTCAGTGAAAAGGACATCCATCATGAACAGCTTTATACAAAACTGATGTTTGACAAACTGGAAATCAATAAAGGAATGCTTATTGAAAACATTGTGGCGCAAATGCTTAAAGCAACCGGAAATGACTTGTTCTTCTACTCGAAATCTTCACGTAATGCAGAAGACCGTATGGAAATCGACTTTCTTGTACGCAAACCATCTATTACATCACGCCACAATATATCCCCTGTGGAAGTGAAATCGTCTTCCCGTTATTCCCTGACATCACTTGAAAAGTTTATCAGAAAATACGGTAGATATCTATCCACGCCATACGTTCTGCACCAAGGCGATCTTGTGGAAAAAGATGGCATCACCTACCTTCCGCTGTATATGGCATCATGCTTGTAAATCCATAAACATGGTGTTCTATCGTCACTTACCCAAAACAAGAGAAAGAAATATGTCCATCTCCACTTGCCCCAAATACCTCCTGCCCTACGCGGACCTTTGGCAAAAGAACCACAAGGAGGCCATTCTCGCGTGGTTCAAAGACGCGAAATTCGGCCTTTTCCTCCACTATGGCCTGTATTCGCTGCTCCATCGCCATGAATGGACCATGTTCATGGACAAGATCCCGCTCGCAAAATACGAACAACTTGCGACGCAGTTCACCGCCCATCACTTCAACGCGGACGCCATCACGGATCTCGCCCTCGCGGCCGGCATGAAATACATCAATCTGACGACATGCCATCACGAAGGCTTCTGCCTGTGGGATTCCAAAATCGAGCCGTTCAACGTCATGAACACGCCCTGCGGCCGCGATCTTGTCGGCGAACTCAGCGAGGCCTGCGACCGCAAAGGCCTCGGCTTCTTCGCCTACTACACGTTCATGCAGAGCTGGCGGCATCCGTATTTCGTCGATCGTTCCATCCTCAAGACGGCACGGCCGGACTATCCGACGCCCGAGCCACGCTATCTTTATCGCAAGAAGGAAGATTTCGCACGCTACATCGACTACATCAACGATGTCATGGACGAACTGCTCTCCAACTACAAAATCACCGGCATCTGGCTGGATCTCATCTCCGCATGGTGGTGCATGGGAGAGGATTACATTCCCATCGAAGGCATCTACGCCCGCATCCGCAAGAACCATCCGGACGTGCTGATTTCATGGAAACAAGGCGCCACGGGAACGGAGGATTTCGCGTCGCCGGAGAACAACTTCGAAAGCGCCGTCGAAAACGCCCGCAAGAATTTCGGCAACGCGGGTGCGGAACGCGCCCAGCGCGGCTTCGCGGGCAACATGCACAAGCATAACGAAGTCTGCTCCAGCATTCAACGCGGCACATGGGGCTACTGTCCGCTCTATGAAAACCGTACGGCGGACGAACTACGCGCCTTCCTGCGGGAAATCAACGCCAAAAACTGCAACCTGCTCCTCAACGCAGGCCCCATGGCCGACGGCGCAATCAGCCCCATCCATCAGAAAATCCTGCTGGACATAAATGCGTAATTAACAATTAACAATTAACAATTTATCTATCGCCTCTAGTGCCTCTAGATCATCTAGAGCCTCCAGAATTTCTTGAAAAAAGTTAATTGTTAATTGATAATTCCTATTTCAGCCCCATCTTTACGCGGAATAGCGCTTTGCCGTCTTCCGATGCGGTCATCACGATTTCCACGCGGTGCGTGTTCTTGTTCATGGAATTCCCCTTGAATTCGGGCTGCGGAACCGTCACATCGACGACGC
>JAGCSE010000312.1 GCA_017964325.1 Victivallales bacterium
CCGCGTCTTCCTGGTCAAGCAGAACAGGCTCGCCGCCAACCTCCCAAAACAACCGGACATTCCCATCATCGCCGTCAACGACGGCTCCTCCATCTGCCTGGCGGACCATGTCGGTGATGCCTCCATCGAATGGCAGTATTTCGGCCAACCCGTCCAATACCGCGCCATCGGATGGAAAGGCCACATTCCGGAAAGCGGCGCCAATGTCGATTCAGACTACCAGACACGACCGAACGCCAACGGCAAAAACACGACCTACCGCGCCATTTTCATGCATCCGCCATGGCGGCCCGCCGAAGGCACGGCCGCCGTCACATTCCGTCTCAAGTTGCCTGATTCCAATAGCATCCATTTCCTTTTCTCCCGTTCGCAACGGACGGAAAGACCAAACGAACGCCGCAGCGACGGCATCACCTACACGATTCAGGCCGCTGAAGTCGGACAGCCGTTGAAAACCCTCTACGACCGCCATGAAAACATCCGCGTCTGGAAAGACGAAGACGTTGATTTGACCGCCTTCGCCGGCAAGACCATCGACCTCCGCCTCGCAATCCATCCCGGCCCAGCCAAAAACTCCGCCTGCGACGCCGCCTACTGGGGCCGCGTTCTCATCCAGGCAGGCGAACAGCCGCCCGTCATCGACTACGCCGCACAACCGCCATCGCCCCTTCCAAACATCAATTTTAAATCCAATCTTCCCTTTGGCATTCTGGACCAATGGCTTCCATATAGAATCGGGAGCGGAAACGCATGCCATCATGGTTTCGAAATCTCGTTGGACAATTCGCCGCTCTTCAAGCCCGGCAGCGCCTTCCGCCTGAAGAACTGCAAACGCGAATTCAAACAAGCCAACGCCATCACAACCTATGAACTGGAGGCGGCGCATAAAACCGCCACGCTCACCGTTACGTTCACATTCCTCGACCCCTATTGCCTCCAAGTCCATTTCCAAGCTGAAAACGCCATCATCACGGAGGTCAAGACCGGCCCATGGCATGACAATCCAAAGCGGATCTACTTCGGCCACGGCTATGTCGTCGAGAATCCAGGCACCCGAAGTCTGATTTTCAATGGCCACACCGTCGCCGCATCCCACGCGGCGTTCGAATTCGAAAACGGCCCCGTCGTCCTCCAGGCCATCGACTACCCGCCCAACCATTTGGAAATCAACGCAGACCGCCATACAGCATCGCTCGTCTCACGAGACAACTGCACGTTCACCTTCGTCACCGCCCTCACCGCCTTCGAAGCCGCCTACAAATACAGGGGGCTATTCGAAAAACGCAAGCCCGCAGGAGCCTTCCATAATCTCGCAGGTCGCTTCGTCTTCGACATCTGGCATGGCACGAAAGGCGCCCAAGCCCTTATCACAGGTCTCACGCAGGCAATACGTTACGGTATGACAGACTCCATGCTGACCATCCATGACTGGCAGCGTTGGGGCTACGACTACCGCCTGCCGGACATCTGGCCGCCGCGTCCGTCTTGGGGCACCGTCGAACAGACGAAAGTCATCGAAGCCATCTGCAAACAGCACAACATCCCGTGGGGCTTCCACGACAACTACATCGACATCTATCCCGATGCGGATGATTTCTCCTACAAGTTCACCTATTTCCGCAACCAGACGGGCGACTACGACATCCCCTTCCCAGTCTTCCACAAGCACAACCCGCAGCCCAACACCGCATGGTACAACAAGCATCGTGACGCGCAATCCTACAAATTCCGCCCGGACTGCATCCTGCCGTTCGTCAAACGCAACTACGAACGCATTTTGCAGGACGTCCATCCCACCGCGTAGTTCGTCGATGTCCTCGCCGCCGTCAAACCGACGGACTGGTATGATTCCGACGGCAACTACCATTCCATGGTCGAGACGCGACAGTATTGGGGCGAGGCTTTCGCGACCATCCGTAACATGCTCGGCGGCAACGCCCCCACCACGTCCGAAGCAGGCCATGACCAGTTGATCGGCTGGCTGGACGGCGCGGACTGCCAATGGCTGACGCTCTCCGACGAACCAAACTCCTTCTACACACGCATGCCCTGCACGGATTGGGCCCGCATCCCGTGGTTCGACATGGTCAACCATGACAAATTCGCCCTCCTCGGCGCAGGCTACTCCAACCGCTATCAAGGCTCCCGCCCGCGTCTCACCCACGGCATCGGCTCGGATGACTATCTCGCGTCCGAATTGCTTGCTGCCCACAATCTTATGGGCGATTCCAATCCATTCAACTATGACAATGTCCGCAAATACTGGCTTGCGCAGGATTTCATCCGCCACACCGCCGCCCGCAACATGGCCGAGCATCGATTCGTCAATGGCGACATCCACCACCAGTATGTCCATTGGTACGACGGCGCACACGTCTGGATCAACCGCTCCGAAAAGCCATGGCAACTCTCACTCTACGGCGGACGCGTCCTGCCCGCCTACGGCTTCCTAATCAGCTATCCCGACGACAGCGTTCTTTTCCTCGAAACCGTCAACGGCCTCTTCCGCGAATACGCTCGTTGCGGCTCCCACGAATTCTTCAACGCCCGCAACACACGGCAGCGCATTTCGCCTTGCGTCTTGGATATCCACCCCTATATTTCTGATTTCCAATATCTTGGCGGCAACAAAATCAAATACGTCCTCTCTTGGGAAGCCAATGAGACCGCCCCGTACAACCTCCGCTCGTATGTCCATTTCTTCGCGGTAAACGACAATCACGACATCGCCTTCCAAGATGACCATGACCTGCCTGTCCCCACGACGAAATTCAACGGCGTCGTCAAAGACGAACGCATCATCGAAATCCCTGAAGACCGCGTCAAATTCGATTCCTATCAATGGACATGCGGCCTCTTCACCTTCGAACTCGGACGCATGCTGCTTCGCGGCTACACATGCCACGACTCATCCGTCGATCTCGGGACACTCCGTCTCAAACGCGACCAAGACGGCCACATCACGGATGCGACATTTGCGCAAGCCACGTCGGGACAGTATTTTGAGAAGGAAATCAACGCCAATCCCGCTGGAACGCTCGTCGCTTTCGACCATCTGAAGACAAGCGGCGCCTTCCGTTTAGTTCGCAAAGACAACGCCTTGCAGATCACGCCTGTTCCGCAGCAGAATCCGTTCAAAATCGTCATCGATTTGGCTCATTATCTGCCGAAAGTGGCAAAAGCCGTCGTCACGGCGGAGCCGTTTGAAGACGGCGTCAAGCCTGTCTTCACCGCCGAACAGGACGGCCAGAAACTCACCATCACCCTAACGCCTACAACCATTTTCGCTCTTACAATCCAGTAAATCCAGAAAAAGGAGTCTCTCATGCATTTCTTTGATGCAAACTGCGGCCCGTACGGCCTCTCAGAAAACAATGTCCCAACCATCTTCCCAACCGTAGAAGAGATTTTGGAAGATATGGACGCGGCTGGCGTCGAAAAGACGACGCTTTGGCACATCTCCCAGAAGGAGATGGGCTGGGCACTAGGCAACAAACTTATTGTCAAAGACTTGAATGAAAATCCAGAGGCAAAGAAACGTATCTCGCCGTCATGGTGCGTCGTACCGACCGTCACTGGCGAACAGGGCAGCGCGGAACAAGTCGTGGAAGAAATGCTCGCCGCCAATGCGGGAACCGTCCGCATCTTCCCTGAAGACCACCGTTGGGAGCTCTATCCCGCCGCCATCGGCGACCTCTTCACCCTCTTCACGGAAAACCACATTCCCGTCTATCTCTCCGTCAAAGCCATGGGCTGGGAGAAGATATACCGCACGATGTACATGTTCCCCGACTTATACGTAATCATCTGCGATTGCGGCCTTTGGGGGCCTGACCGCCGCATCCGCCCGCTTCTCGTCAACTACAAGCATACTTATTTTGAAACCTCCGAATACTGGGCAGCCGGCAGCATCGCCGACACGGTCCATGCCATCGGCCCAGACCGCCTCCTCTACGGTTCCGGCGCACCGCACTACACCCGTGGCTCCATGATGCTCGCCATCCAGCATGCCGACATCTCTGACGAAGCCAAAGAGCTCATCGCCCACGGCAATCTTGAACGCCTCCTGCAGCACTAACCTCATAAACGGCTTAACCGAAAGGAGATACATACCATGTCATTCATCCGCCAAAACTCCAAGCTCGTTGACGAATTCTGGGAAAAAGGCATCGTCGAATCCTGCCCCATCTACGATATGCACGGCCACATGGGCGAACATTATGCCATCTATTTCGCAGCGCCGAACGCTGACGAAATGGTTACGCTCATGCGCCGCGCCAACGTCGCGAAACTCTGCTTCTCCCATCATTTCTCCCTCTGGGCGACGCCCCATGTCGGCCAAGCCCCCGCTCTCGAAGCCGCAAAAAAATATCCTGACATCCTCCGCTTCTACTGCTCCATCAATCCGAACTATCCGGACCAAATCAAAAAGGATCTTGCGAAAGTCGGCGAATGGATCCCCTACTGCGTCGGACTCAAATTCCTGCCGGACTACCACCAGAAGCCTGTCTCCGATCCCGCCTACAAACCCGCCCTCGAATTCGCCGAAGCCCTTCATCTGCCGATTCTTATCCACACGTGGAATGGCTCCCCCTACGACGGCCCCGCCGTCCTCCGTGACGTCGTGCCCCACTATCCGCACGTCACGTTCATGTGCGCACACTGCTTCAACGGCAATTGGACGGCCGCTGGCGAACTCGCGAAGGACTATCCGAACGTTTTTATCGAACTGACCTCCGTCCCCGGCACCCGCGGCGCCATCGAGAAGATGGTCTCCATCTGCGGCTCCGAGAAGATCCTCTACGGCACGGACATGCCATGGTTTGACGAACATCAGGGCGTTGGCGGCGTGCTCGCCGCTGACATCTCCGACGACGACATCCACAACATCCTCCACCGCAACGCGGAGAAGATTCTCGCGCCGTTCATCGCGTAAAGTGGGAGAATAGAGACAAAAGAGACAAAAGGGACATAAGAGACAAAGGAATCAAATCTGTCACTTTCATCGCTTTCGTCGCTTTCGTCCCTTTCGTCGCTTTC